>NZ_JASCQJ010000006.1:0-149427 GCF_033043255.1 Clostridium lamae
GTAATGGTATAAAAATAAATAAATATGAATAAATATTCATAAGGTGTTTAAAAAAAAGTGGTTTTATTGTATCATAGATAATAGAGAAATAATATTGAACTTATCTGCTATCAAGTATTTATATCAGAATTATTTTGTGAAATAAGTAGTTGGAATATTTTTAAATATATTACTATTGTATAATTATTAATAATAAATTCCTTGACAGATATATTTATAAAATATAAAATAATATAAAAAGATAATTGAATTTTATATCAAGTTAAAAAGTACACTTTAAATTGGTCCTGTGAGGCCAGAAAGGGAGTATGTATTTATGTTATATTTATATTCACAAAATAATTGCATAGCAATGTCAGTTAGGACTTTTTCTAATACTGATATTAAATATAGAAGGATAGTAGGGAGAAAACGTTAGTTTAGTTGTCTCCTTAGTATCCTTTTTGTTTTAGTAAGATAAGCTTTTATGAAGTGTATTTTTAGCTATATATATTTATATTTTAGGAGGGCTAAATATGAAAGGGAAGCTAATATTAGAAAATGGTATGATATTTGAAGGCAAAGCTTTCGGATATTTAAAAGACAGTATAGGGGAAGTAGTATTTACTACAGGAATGACAGGCTATCAAGAGGTTTTAACTGATCCATCCTATTATGGACAGATTGTTACTATGACTTATCCCCTTATAGGTAATTATGGAATAAACTTAGAGGATATGGAATCAAAGACACCAAAGGTTAAAGGATTTATAGTAAGAGAAAAATGTAATTTTCCTAATAACTTTAGATGTGAAATGGATCTTGAAAGTTATTTAAAACAAAATAAGATAATAGGATTAGAAGGTATAGATACTAGAGCATTAACTAAGGTATTAAGAAATTATGGAACTATGAAGGGGATGATCTCTTTAGAAGATATTACTTTAGAAGATGTTAAAGAAAGAGTAGATGGCTTTTCAAATAAGAATGCAGTTAGTATGGTAACTACAAAAGAGAAGTACACTGTAGAAGGAAAAGGAAAGCATATAGCAATAATAGATTTTGGAATAAAGGAAAATATAATTAGAAACTTTAAAAAGAGAGACTGTAGATTAACAGTATTCCCAATGAATGCAACCGCAGAAGAAATTTTAGAGGTAAATCCAGACTTAGTGTTTTTATCAAATGGGCCAGGAGATCCAGAAGATTTGGGAGATGTAATAACAAATATTAAAAAGTTAGTAGGAGAGAAACCGTTAGCTGGTATATGTTTAGGACATCAGATTTTAGCATTAACCTTAGGTGGTACAACTACTAAATTGAAATTTGGTCATAGAGGGTGTAATCATCCAGTTAAGGATTTAGAAGAAAATAAGGTTCATATTACATCACAAAACCATGGATATGTTGTTGAGACATTACCAGAAGATGTTGTAGCAACTCATATTAATATTAATGATGGAACTATTGAAGGAATGAAGCATATAAAACTTCCTATATTCTCAGTTCAATTTCATCCAGAAGCTGCAGCAGGGCCACAGGATAGCCAGTATATATTTAATAAGTTTTTAAAGTATGCACTATAGGAGGGTTTAGATATGCCATTAAATAAAGATATTAAAAAAGTTTTAGTTATAGGGTCAGGACCAATAGTTATAGGACAAGCAGCAGAGTTTGATTATTCAGGAACTCAAGCATGCCAGGCATTAAAAGAAGAAGGAATAGAAGTAGTATTAGTAAATTCAAACCCAGCTACTATTATGACTGATGCAGAAGTTGCTGATAAGATTTATATAGAACCATTAACAGTAGAATTTTTAGAAAAGGTCATTGAAAAGGAAAGACCTGATAGTATGATTACAGGAATGGGAGGTCAAACAGGACTGAACTTAGCTGTAGAATTATATGAAGCTGGAATTTTAGAAAAATATGATGTAAAAGTAATTGGTACATCTATTCAATCTATCAAAGAAGGGGAAGATAGAGAGCTTTTCAGAGATATGATGAATAGGATTAATGAGCCAGTTATCCAAAGTGAAATAATAACACAAATGGAAGCTGGAATTAGATATGCAGAGCAAATAGGTTATCCAGTAATAGTTAGACCAGCCTATACACTAGGAGGAACTGGTGGAGGAATAGCTGATAATGAATCAGAGCTTAGAGAAATATTAGCGTCAGGATTACAGCTAAGTACTATTGGGCAAGTTTTGTTAGAAAAGTCAGTTAAGGGATGGAAAGAAATAGAGTATGAAGTAATGAGGGACTCTTATGGAAACTGTATTACCGTATGTAATATGGAAAACATTGACCCAGTAGGAATTCATACTGGAGATAGTATAGTTGTAGCACCATCACAAACTTTATCAGATAAAGAATATCAGATGCTTAGAACTTCAGCAATTAATATAATAAATGCTGTAGGAATTGAAGGAGGATGTAATGTACAATTTGCATTAAATCCAAATTCATTTGAATATGCAGTAATAGAAATTAATCCTAGAGTTTCAAGATCATCGGCTCTAGCATCTAAGGCGACAGGATATCCAATAGCTAAACTTGCTGCAAAGATAGCTTTAGGATATGGATTAGATGAAATTAAAAATGCAGTTACTCAAAAGACATATGCATGTTTTGAGCCAACATTAGATTATGTAGTAGTTAAGATTCCAAAGTGGCCATTTGACAAATTCTTTACTGCAAACAGAGCCTTAGGAACTAAGATGATGGCAACTGGAGAAATAATGGCGATAGGTGCTAATTTAGAAGCAGCATTGTTAAAGGGAATAAGAAGCTTAGAAATAGGAAAATATTCATTAGATCATCCTAAGTTTAAAAAACTAAGTATTCAGGAATTAAAGTCAATAGTAGTTAAACCAGATGATGAAAGATTATTTGCTTTAGCGGAAATGATAAGAAGAGATTATAGAATTGAAAGTATAGCGAAAATAACAGGAATAGATATATTCTTCTTAGAAAAATTTAAGTGGATAGTAGAAGAGGAAACTAGATTAAAGCTAGGCAAAATAGAGGATTTAGATAAAGAATGGTTATTAAATTTAAAGAAAAAGGGATTCTCAGATAAGGCTATAGCAGACATGCTTAGAGTTGATCCTGAAGATGTTTATAGATTAAGAAGTATATGGAATATCAAGCCTGCATATAAGATGGTTGACACTTGTGGTGGAGAATTTGAAGCCTTATCACCATACTATTATTCAACTTATGAACAATATGATGAGGTAGAAGTATCTGATAACAAAAAAGTAATAGTTATAGGATCAGGGCCAATAAGAATAGGACAAGGTATAGAATTTGATTATGCTTCAGTACACTGTGTAAAATCATTAAAGAAAATGGGAATTGAAACTATAATAATTAATAATAATCCAGAGACAGTAAGTACAGACTTTAATATTTCTGATAAGTTATATTTTGAACCATTAACGGAAGAGGATGTTCTAAATATAATTGAAAAAGAAAATCCATGTGGAGTTATACTTCAATTTGGAGGTCAAACAGCCATTAAGCTTGCTAATTTCTTAAAGGAAAAAGGAATTAAAACTTTAGGAACTACAGCAGATCAAATAGATATGGCCGAGGATAGAGAGAAATTTGATGAATTATTAGAAAGTTTAGGAATAGATAGACCAAAAGGCAAGGGTATTTGGTCAATAGAAGAGGGCTTAGAAGAAGCAAGGAGATTAGGATTCCCAGTATTGGTAAGACCATCTTATGTCTTGGGTGGACAAGGTATGGAAATTACACATGATGAGGATGAATTAAAATACTATTTAAATAATGCTTTTGCTAAGGATAGCAAGAACCCAATTTTAGTAGATAAATATTTAATGGGTAGAGAAATAGAAGTTGATGCTATATCAGATGGAGAAGAAATATTAATTCCAGGAATTATGGAGCATCTAGAAAGAGCTGGAGTTCACTCAGGAGATTCAGTTACGATGTATCCAAGCCAAAATATAAGTAAAAAAATTAAGGATAAAGTATTAGAGTACACAAAGAAAATAGCAATTGCTATAGGAATAAAAGGTATGATTAATATTCAGTTTATAGAGTTTGAAGGGCAGCTTTATATAATAGAAGTTAATCCAAGGGCATCAAGAACTGTTCCATATATAAGTAAGGTAAGTAAGGTGCCGATAGTAGATTTAGCTACAAAGGTAATGCTAGGATATAAGTTAAGAGATTTAGGATATGGAGTAGGTGTGTACAAAGAACCAGAGTTAGTATCTGTTAAGGTGCCAGTATTCTCAACTCAAAAGCTTCCTAAAGTGGAAGTTTCATTAGGGCCTGAAATGAAATCTACAGGAGAAGTATTAGGCATAGGAAGAAATATTAAAGAAGCATTATACAAGGGATTTGTAGCAGGGAATATGTACCCTTCAAATAAAATAGGAAAGATATTAGCAACTATTAAAGAACATGATAAGAAAGAATTTTTACCAATAGCAAAGATGCTATCAGCTGCAGGATATAAATTTGTTGCAACTAAAGGAACAGCAAAGCTATTAAGTGAAGCTGATATAGAAGTTGAAGTAGTAAGGAAGTTACATGAAGAGAAACCAAATATATTAGATACAATTAAGAATGGAGAAATTGATTTAGTTGTAAATACTCCAACAAAGGGTAATGACTCTAATAGAGATGGATTCTTAATAAGAAGAGCTGCAGTAGAAAGAAATATAGGTGTAATAACAGCGTTAGATACATTAAGAGCAATAGCAGAAGTTATGGTGCAAGAAATAGATAAAAAGGATTTAGAGGTATTTGATATAACAAAATAAGACCATATATTTTTAATAAGAAAGAGGCTTCATATTAAAAAAGCCTCTTTTTAATATTATTCTAGGTTTATAATAAGCTTAGAAGGTATTTAAAAATTAATGAATTTATGAGGGAGATAGATAAATGGAAAAGTATAAAATGAGTTGGCAGAAAGATGGCATTGTTTTACGTTCCTTTCAGCATGGACAAGCAGATAAGTATTATAAGGATTGCTTCCAAGTACCAGATGAAGAGGTAGATAGATTAACTGGCTCCAGTGGTAATCTTAACTATGAAGGAGTAGTTAATTATTATAATAGAATTGTGGATGATACAGATAGATATGATTTTATGATTATTGATTCAGAAGGAAGATTTATTGGAGAAAGTGTTATTAATGAAATAGATTGGGAATTAAAATCTGCAAATTTTAGAATTGTTATTTTTAGAAAGGAAGGCCGTTCAAAGGGGATAGGTTCATGGGTAGTAAAAGCTACTAGGGATTTTGCTTTTGAATATTTAAATCTTCATAGATTAGAACTGGAAGTGTTTGCATTTAATCCAAGGGCGAAAAGAGCTTATGAAAAAGCTGGATTTAAAGTTGAAGGAGTAAAGAAAGAAGCTATTCTTAATGGAGATAAATATGATGATGTTATTATTATGGCTATTTTAAAAGATGAGTGGAAGGCAATTAAGGAGTTAGAATAATTATTAAAGATACTAATTTTAGAAATATAATTTAATGTAATTATATTTCTAAAATTATATTTACATAAATTTCTAAACAGATATTTTTTAATAAATATTTACAAAAATAGAGCCAAAATCATTGACAATGAACATGTGTTCGGTTAATATAAATATAGAACTTGTGTTTGGTTGGAGGGTCGTAATGAATAATGATGTTTTTGTAAAGTTAAATTATAAAACAATTGGAGAATTTAAGAGCTTAATAGTAGATAGACAACATAGAGATTATGATAATGATAAATATATGATTTGCACTGGGAAGTATGATAAGGATGGCTGGACATTTGTATTTAAAGCAAACAGCCTAAAAGAAGCAGAGGAGTTTATTAATAAAAACTCTATAAAAAAAAGAAATATAATTAGCAAAAGAAGAATTATAGAAGACAACATCTCACTAATTAATAGTGATAAAATACATATTCCAGCTTGGATATAAAAGAAGGACTCAATTTTTTGAGTCCTTATTTTATATAAAAAACTGTATGTACTAGAAGTATGTGTCATTTATAAGGAAATATATTAATTATTTAATATGAAGGGTAACTTAATAGTAAATGTAGTCAAATCTTTATTACTGCTTACACTGATACTTCCATTACAATTATCAATTATTTCCTTAGTTATGTATAAGCCGAAGCCATTATCGCCATTTTTATTTTCCTTGGTTGAAAAGCCTTCTTCAAAAATTTTTTCAATAATATCTTTACTTATTTCAGGTCCATTATTTTGTATATGTATAATTATATGATTATAGTTATAATAACTTTTTATTATTAGTAGTCCTTTTCCGTCTAGTGCTTCAACAGAGTTTCTAATAATATTAGAAATGATTCTTTGAAGATCTAATTCACTTATATTTGCATGCTTTAATTCAGCATTTTCATCTATAAGGACATCTACATCTTTTAAATCAGTTGAGTTTACCACTTGGGATATAAGGGATAAATCAGAACTTATAACTTTTACTTTAGATGAAATATCATGTCCTTCTATTATCCCTTTTAGTAATTCACCTAATTTTTCATAGTTCCCCATAAGATAGGCCCCATATAAGTAGGAGATTTGTGAACCATAATCATGCTTAATTTTTTTTAATTCATTAATTTTTTTTGCTAACTCTCTATTTAATCTATTAATTTCTTTAGCTTTTTTATCTATACTTGCAAAATAGATAGTAATAAAGATAATAAATGCTGCTAAAAAAACAAATATTATTTCTTTAAAAATTGGATTATCTTTATCATTAGAAATAAATAAAAATGATATTGTAAAATCCAGAACTAAAGTAGTAATTATTAATGTAAATATTGAAGAAATTCTTGATCTAATAATTAGTCCTATTTTAAATAGGAATTTCATATTTTTTAATACTAAATATGAAATAAAAAATTGAGGTAGATACATTATTAATATGTTTGCATATGTTACATCTACATTTGTATTATTTATTACAAACATAAATGAAGAAAAAGTTAGAATTACAGTTAGTCCGATTAATAAATAAACTATGGTAAATCCAATGGTTGCTCCAAGTTTATCATTCTTATAAGCAAATCCAACTAAGAATACTAATTCAGCAATATGTATAATTATAATAGATAAACTAGAATTACCGAGTGCTTTGGTAACTATTGTAATAAGTAACCAAAGTATAATTGATAATAGAATTATTTGCTTTTTACTTTTTTTATAATTTTTATTAACGCAATAATTTGCAGAGATTACAAACATAATGCTTTGAAGAATACTATTTATAGTATCAATTAATCCTGTATACATAATTTTCTGTCCTTCTATCGTAAGTATATATATAAAAAGAGCTGGTTTTAAACAGCTCTTTCAAAGTTTTTTAAATATCTAATAGATTTTTAATATAATCACTATAAAGATCTCTTAACTTTTTCATATTATCTTCTAATTCAATAAGTAGAGTAGAAGCTAAAGAATAGTCTTCAGTTGAAATAGCATCCTTAATACGAGTAAATAACCCTTTTGAAGTATAGGTATCCTTCATTATATAATGTCTTAAATTATTTATCGTCATCCAGTTAGATATATCAAGATCTAGTGCATTATTAGAATGTACTAATTTAAAGCTTCTAATTTCATTTGAGTGATTTAATATAATTCTATGAATTATATCAGTAGTCCATCTTTGAATTATTGCAAGTTTAAAGCTATTTATTAATTGATCGCTGAAAACATCATTTCTCTTTAATACTTTTAATTTCTCTGAATAGTTATCTAATTGTATTAGATTTTCATAAACTGTAGCAGGTGCTTTTCCAAAATAAGAATCTCTTTCTTTATCACTATAGAATTCAAATACATCTTCTTCGCTTCTATAGGCTCTATCTTTTTCTAAATAACTTGCATCTTCTCCTGCATTTTTAGAAAGCTCTGCTAAAAGTTCTTCTTCAGTTTTGTTATTTTCTAGTGCATAAATGATTCCATCAAGCATAGACATATATGAAACTGCAAGAGTTAAATATATATTACTATGTGGATTTGGAGATCTAAGTTCAAATCTCGTTGCTAGAGGATTTGCTAAATCTCGTATTAGGCCTATTAGTATTGTTCTATTTCTAGATGGATTATCAGGAGACACACCTAGTGAAGTAACTATACATATTGGTGCTTCAAAACCTGGCCTTAATCTCTTAAAGGCGCCGTTAGTAGTAGATATAAATGGATTCATTATTTCATAGTTTTTTAAGACACCCATTATAGCACCATAGCCTATTGTACTTAAGAAATCTTCTTTTGTAGCGTGGAATAAATTAATTCTTTTTCCGTTCTTTAATTTTAAACTAACACCTAAGTGAACATGCATCCCTGAGCCTGCTACATCATCAATAGGTTTAGGTTTAAATGTAACATCTAATCCATATCTTCTAAAAGTTTCTTGAGTTAGAATTTTTACAAATATTTCGTTATCTGCGGCTTGAACTGCATCAGCATATTTCCAATCTATTTCAAGTTGTTCCATTATATGATTAAATTGTCCGTTATGATCTAATTGAGATTTTACTCCACCAACTTCTTTATGTCCCATTTCTGGTTCAAAGCCGTACTCTTCCATAAGTAAAAGAGTTTCTTCAAGAGCGGTTCTTACAGATCCTTTAGTTCTTGTCCAGTATTGTTCTTGTAAAACTTGAGAAGTAGATAATTCTTCAATGTGAGCTTTTTCATTTGGAGTCTTCACCCAAAACTCTAATTCTGTTGCAGAAGTGATAATTATTTCATCAATATTATCATAAGTAATTTTAAAAGGCTTCAGTGTTTCAGGTTTATTTTTAAAGATATCTAAAAGAGTTGATTTAAAAGTGCTTATTGCAGAGTGCAAAATATTTCTTGAGCATACAGGTTTATTATTATGAATTAAGAATGAAGGGATTCTAAGGGTGCCGACAGGTTTATTAGTAAAGGAGTCAATATGCTCGTAATTATAATCAACAAACCAATTGGCATTAATGTCAGCCACCATATCTACTTTTGCGTCATTTAAAGTAGCTATTCCAGGAAGTACAACTGAAGAACCATCTGTCTGAATAGCAACTCCATTTAAGAATGAATCTATATCATCTAGAAAAAGCCTAGAAGGAATTTTTTCATCAGTATCATTTCCTGATAAATCTATTCCAACGATAGATACAAACTTTATTTCAGGGTGTTCATTAAATATTGTAAATAGATCTTCTTTATTGTGTTTTGTTTTTGGGATTAAATAGATTAAATCTTTCATAAAAATCTTTCTTGCCGAATTATAACAAGAAAATAGTCACTTCCTTTCATGTATAATCGAATGATTAAGTGGTATAGACATCATAACATTCGTGAAATCAAACAATTTATAAAGAAATTCTATTATATACAGTGTATCGTGTCAATAATTAAATTTACTAAATTTTAAAAATATTTTTATTTGAATTAATAATTATTTCTTTTGGATATCCTAAAAAGTCCAAAAGTTTAATAGCATTTCCAGTATTACAAATTCCTTCTTTTAATTTAAAATCAAAAGTTAATCCTTCATTTTCATCTATATCTTCACAGAAGTAGTATCTTAAATATTTATCATCACAACTTTCAGCTAATTCTAAATCATGAGTTGCAACCATAGAAATGGCATTTCTATTCATAATATATTTTAAAATTTCCTTAGAAGCTGATATTCTTTCTATAGGGTTAGTTCCTTTGAATATTTCATCTATTATACAGAAGGCAGGAATAGGATTATCTAAGGAATTTAATATCCTAAGAACCGAATTGCATTCCTCTAAATAATAGCTAGTACCTGATAAAACATCATCAGATAAACTTAATGAAGATATAACTCTAAAGAAAGAACCATGATATTCATCACAAAGACTCATTGAAAGAGATTGTGATAATAATATGTTTGTAGCTAAAGTTCTCATGAAAGTTGATTTACCAGACATATTTGATCCGGTTAAAATTACTCCCTTACCTTTTAAGGTAATACTATTAGGTACACCATTTTCTAACAATGGATGAACTACATTTTTAACTATTAAGGTTTTATCATCATTATTTAGAAATTCTGGAATACAGTAATTGTTCACTCTACATCTATAGGAAGCCACTGAAATATATGCTTCTAAATTTCCTACTAATGCATATAGTTCTATTAGATTTTGTCTGTTATTTTTAATTATGTTGATGATTGAGTAATATGAACGGATTTTAGTTAAGAAGAATCCATTTATTGTTTCAATAAATATATCTAATTCACTGGAAGTGTAGATATATTTTGTTTTGCTATCTATTTTAGAAAGTGGGACAAGAAGCTTATTTATTTTTTCTATATAATCATTTAAAACTTCATCTTCTAATTTAGATATTTCTTTAGCTGCTCTTATAAAGTTTCCTAAGTATTGAAGTGAGGAAAGTTCATATTCAATTTCAGAAGCTGTTTTCATTGATATAAGCATATAGATGACAAAGATTCCAAGGAAGATTGATATATATTTAGAGCCAAAAATAAAGAAACAAATTAATACTATTAATGAAGAAAGAGCTATGAGATTAAATAGTAAAACCTTTGCTTTGCTAACATTAGCCTCTGTATTAAATAATTTAAATATATCGCCTTTTCTTTGTCTACCAAGGTTAGATAGAATTTGTTGAATATTACCTCTAAGATTTTTATCTTTAATAAATTTTTCAATTATGTTATTTCTTTTATTAATAGATTCAGTAGTTAGTTTTGGTGTTCTTAACAAATAATATAGCATTTGTTCTCCTGGAGTTGATGAGCATATACTTATTTCTGCTAATAAGTCATCAATATTTAAATCATAGGCTGTTTGATCGTCTATAGTATAAAAATCTTTTTCATTTATATTATTAGGACCATACTCTTTATAAAACGCATGAATTTTTTTGAAATTAAGTTTATTATCATAAGCTTCAGGCCAGGAATTAATTAAATATTTAATTTCATTAAGTTTTTTAGATTTATCATAGAATCTAGAGGATAGAATTACTAGCAAAACAAATAATGCAATTCCTATTTGATATGCTCTACCACCAACAGATGGACCTATTTTAAATGTTAAGTAAATTATTATTGCTGATGATATTAATGAAGAGTAAGTAAGGATCTTGTAATAGAGTAAATTCTTTTTCATAGTGTACCTCCAAGTTAAGATTAATTTAAGAGTATATTAAAAATATAATAAATGAAATTTGCTTTGCTATTTATAATTATAACATTTAATTCCAAATTTCTATTGCAAATAATAAATTTATAGATTTATCATTGAGAAAGGTATAAAATAAAAAGTAGAATTAAAGAAAATGGAGTGAGATAATTGGACAATAAGAATAGGCCAATAGGTTTTTTTGATTCAGGAGTTGGTGGTTTAAGCGTATTGAAAGAAGCAATAAAGTTAATGCCTAATGAGGATTATATATATTTTGGAGATGCAAAGAATGCTCCCTACGGTATGAAGAGTGTAGAGGAGGTAAGGCGTTTAACTTTTAATGCAGTAGAGTTCCTATTAAGCAAGGGAGTTAAAGGAATTGCTATAGCCTGCAATACAGCAACTAGTGCAGCTGTAGCTGATTTAAGAAAGGTATATCCTGATTTACCTTTAGTGGGAATAGAGCCAGCTTTAAAGCCAGCTGTTGAACTTAATAACGATGGAGATATATTAATAATGGCAACAGCTATGACATTAAAAGAAGAAAAATTTAAAAATTTAATGGATAGATATAAAGAAAGTGCATCAATTATTCCAGTGCCATGCCCAGGCCTTGTAGAGTTTATCGAAGCAGGAAAGTATGAAGGAAAAGATGTAGAAGAGTACCTTATAGAAAAAATAAATACATATAGAAATGGAAAGATATCCACTATAGTATTAGGCTGTACTCATTATCCATTCATAAAAAATACTTTAATGAAGATAGTTGGTGAAGAGGTAAAAATTATAGATGGAGGGTTTGGAACATCTAAAGAACTAAGGAGAAGGCTAAGTGAGAAGAACTTATTATCTGAAAACACAAACAAAGGAAAAATTGAAATTATAAATTCATCTGATAATAGTGAGGCATTAGAATTAAGCTATAGATTGCTAAGAGAAGAGTAGTCTTCTTAACATAGGTCACAATTAAAAAATTAGAATTGTATTTAAAACTCCGAAAGGAGTTTTTTTCAATTTATTAAATAAGCAACTAAATGAAAAAAAATATATTGTTAAAATATTGACAAAATAAAAGCGGGTTGATATATTATAGTAAAGAGAATATTCAGAATATTTAAATAAATATTATTTCTTAAGGGGGGAATATCTTATGGAAATTAAGGTAAAAGAAATATTAGGAGAAGATATAACTATAGAAGATGCTATATTATTAAGAGAAATGATTAGAAATAATCTAAATGTTGGGGTTGAATTAGACTTTGAAGGATTCAAGAGAATTCCTACAACGTTTTTAAATATGTTATTTAGTGATCTTATTAATAGTTTCGGAAGAGACTTCATTTTCAAACAAGTTTACGTTAAAAATTTATCAAATTATACTGATTATTCAAGAGTTGTTTTAGGAACTACATTTCAATAAGATGATGGGATATAGAATATTATTAAAATTTATTAAGAAGAAGTTTAATTGTATGTTAAATTTCTTCTTATATTTTTATGAGCATATATTCGAAATAATAATATCTTAGCTAGATTCCTTTCGAATTTTAAGCCATAATTAAATATTGTTTTTACTTCCAAATAATATATAATTACTATAAGAGATAAATATATTATATTACCTAAATATTGTTATTAAAAGAATTGAAATAGTAAATCTGTTAATAATAAATAAGGATTTACATTGAAAGGAGATTTTATATGAAAAACCCAATAGTAACTATAAATATGGAAAATGGAGGAGTTATTAAAGCAGAGTTATATCCAGAAGTAGCTCCAAATACAGTTAGAAATTTTATAAGTTTAATAAATAAAGGATTTTATGATGGAGTTATATTTCATAGAGTAATACCTGGTTTTATGATACAAGGAGGATGCCCAAATGGAAATGGTATGGGTGGCCCAGGATACAGTATTAAAGGCGAATTCACAAGGAATGGATTCAAAAATGATTTGAAGCATTCAAAAGGAGTTCTTTCTATGGCAAGAACTATGGTTCATGATTCAGCTGGAAGTCAATTTTTTATAATGGTAGAAGATGCACCACATTTAGATAACCAATATGCTGCATTTGGAAAGGTTATAGAAGGGATGGAAGTTGCTGATAATATAGTGAAATCTAAGAGAGATTATAATGATAAGCCACTTGAAGATCAAAAAATGGTTAAGGTAACTGTTGATACATTTGGAGAAACTTATGAGGAGCCAGAAAAGGTAGGTAAATAGCTTAAAAAGGGGGAATAGAGAGGTATATGCTTAGTAATGATAAATGTATATTAATTTATAATGCACCAGAAAGTGAACTTAAAGAGTTAAGAAATGAAGGTTATAAGTTGATAGAAGTATCGAAAGAAATGACAGAAATGACCGTTTCTGATATATTACATGGACTAAGATTCGAGACTGTAAATGTAGAATTGCCAAATGAAACTGTTATTTTATTTAATTGCTTTTCAGATGAAGAAATTAAACTAGCTATAACAGGTATTAGACAAAGATTTAAGGGTGGAATCTTCGCAGCAGTTACCCCGACTTCAATTGAATGGAAATTTAGTTATTTGATTGAACATTTAATTGAGGAGAGGGAATGGTACTTAAAAAATCAGAAGGGAAGATCTTAAGTGAGTAGAGTTGGCGATAAGATAAAGGAAGCTAGAATAAAAAATGGATTGAGTCAAAAGGCTTTAGCGAAGAAACTAGGAGTTGCAGAAAAATTTATTAACGAAGTTGAAATAGGAAGAAGAATAGCTCAAGAATCTTTTATTGAAAAAGCATCAAAGGTATTAAAAGCAGATTTAAATGACGTTAGTATGGTTGTAACAGATGAATCTTTATTGGAGGAGAGAAAGGCTATAAAACAAGTGAAGAATAGTTTTTCTGAAAAGCACAATAATGCAAATAATGATGAGGTCTGGACTAATGCTTTTTCATCTGTATTAAAAAATGTGCCTATATTTGACTATACTTTAAAAAATAATAAGGGATTTAAAGAATTACCTATTCATTCAAATAAGGTTGAAGGCTTTGCTCAAGATAAGGTTCTATATATAGAGATTCAAGATGATGAAATGTCTGGATTTAGAATGTTAAAAGGAGATTTAGCTTTTGCAAGTCTAGTTAAGGAACCAAGTAATAATGGAATCTTCTTAGTGGACTACAAAGGGAAGAGAGCTATAAGACAAATAAAATTACTAGGTAATTCAAAGGTTTTATTAGTCAGTAATGGAGGAAGCCTCTTAACTGAAACTATGAATTTGAATGAACTTTCAGTATTGGCTAAGCTTGAAAGGCTAGAAATAAAGTTATAGTCATATGTTATAAGACATGTATATTGATATTTAATATATTTTATTGCATAAATTTTATAATTGTTTATTAAAAAGAGATGAATATAAATTTCATCTCTTTTTTTTCGTATAATTCTCACAATAAATTTAATTTTCATATATTAATATAAATAGCTTTTCGAGGTGATAGTAATACAAAATTTAAATTCAAATAAAATAAATTCTGGATTAGGGTTAATTCAAAACATATCCAAAAATTTGTTGGGTAAATTGGGGATTAATTTTTGGATGAAAAATCAAACTGAAAATACCATAGAAGTCACTATTATATCAGGGGATACTCCGGAAAATATACGAAAATTAGTAGAGGATATAGGGGGAAGCTATTATGATTTAGGTTATGGATTTGGAATTGTAACAATTTCTATAGAAAATATAGTTAAACTTGCTAATATTCCATCAATAGAATATATAGAATTACCCAAGCAATTATATGTTACTGATTCAAATAGCAATAGGGCAGCATGTGTAACCACAGCTAGAACTTATTATGATATTCAAGGCGAAGGCATTCTAATTGGATTTATAGATACTGGAATAGATTATACTCATCCAGCATTTAGAAATAGTGACGGAACTACAAGGATAGATTATATATATGACTTAAGTGCTGATGAGAAGGTGTATAGCAGAGAAGATATAAATCGTGCGTTACTTAGCAATGATCCATTTTCAATAGTTCCTTCTAATGATACCGTTGAGCATGGAACCCATGTTGCAGGTATTGCATGTGCAGGAGGTAATATTCTCCCTGAATACTATGGAGTAGCACCTGCTAGTTCTATTGCAATGGTAAAGGGTACTAGAGGGAATTTTGCCTTAAGTAGCAATATAATGAAAGGATTAAGGTTTTTAGTTCAAGCAGGAAAGGAATTAAATAAACCGGTAGTAGTTAATATTAGTCTTAGTACTAATGATGGAGCTCATAATGGAACAAGTCTTCTTGAGCAATACATTTCAACTATATCAACATTAGAGAGAGTAACTATAGTAATAGCAGCAGGAAATGAAGGGGATACAGCACATCATATAAGTGGAAATCTGAATAGACAAAATAGAATATCTATAAACGTTGCATCAGACGAACCAGGTGTATTATTAAATTTATATAAGCCAGTTTTATCAGAGATATCTATTAGAATAACTAGTCCAACCGCTGCGACTAGTGGAGACATACGAGTTAGAGAAGGATATTATGAAGGAATCATAGGAACTGATAGATATCAGGTTTACTATTCGGGACCCAAGCCTTTTGATATAGTAGGTGAAATTACAATTGCTATATTAACTAATGCGCCGTATATATTATCAGGACAATGGGAAATTAGAATTGATCTATTAAATGATTATAGTGGAATTTATGATATGTGGTTACCAATTGCTGAAGGGCTTAATGTAAATACTAAGTTTTTACAACCTACAGTATTAAATACCTTAGGAATACCAGCAACAGTAACTAACGTTATAGCTGTAGGAAGTTATAATTATTCAACTAATAATATTTCTTCTTTTAGTGGGAGAGGAAAGCAAACTATTTATTTACCAATTAGACCTGATGTGGTTGCTCCAGGTGAAGGAATATTTGCACCTGTTCCCAATAGAAATTTTGACTCCAAGAGCGGTACATCTATGGCAACCCCCCATGTTGCGGGAATAGCTGCATTGATGATGCAGTGGGGAATGATAAAGAAGAACGATCCATATTTATATGGGGAGAGACTTAAGTATTTTTTGGTAGTAGCAGCGAATAGAAGTAGAACAGATATAATATATCCTGACCCTAGTTGGGGATATGGTGAAGTTTGCTTAAGAGCTGCAATTGAAAAAGTTATTGAAAATATAGGTTATTAACAAATCAGAGAGGTGGTGAATTAATAAGTATAATGAGTGATCAAACAAGAAAAATTGAAATTAATAATGTTGATGGATACAGACAAACTCAAAATGTATTAAATATTTATGATTTTATTAATAGAATGCAAGAACATGTAGCTGATGGAGACGAAACAGAAGTAATAGGAATTTATATTGAATATAATAATTTAGAACAGCTTAATAAAGTAAATGAAATTCCAGGAGCTTCTGTTGCAATATTAAGTGGTAGTTATGCAATAGTGTTTATACCTATCAATAGAATATCAGATATAATTCCTTATATAAAAGATATATCAGAACTTGAGGTTCCCGCAATTTATACATTAGCGCAAACTTCTCCAGTAGAAGCAAGTGGTGCTACTTTATTTCACTCAAATCCTTTTATTCAATTAAACGGAAGAGATGTTTTAATTGGTATTATTGATACAGGTATAGATTATTTAAATAGAGAATTTATGAATGAAGATGATACAACGAGGATTGTGAGAATATGGGATCAAAGTATAGAAGGAAATCAAGAGATATATGGAGTAAAACTTGGTGTAGAGTATAAAGAGGATGAGATAAATAAGGCTATACAAGAAAGCAAAAATGGTGGTGATCCTTATTCAATAGTAAATAGTAGGGATACAATAGGACATGGTACTTCTGTTGCTAGTATTGCTGGAGCTAGAGGTTATAATCAAGAGGTTATTGGAGTGGCTCCAAATTGTAAATTTGCTGTAGTTAAGCTAAAGGAAGCAACTAATTTCATTCAGAGGCAAGCCGGGCTTGATGATATTAAGGAAGGAAGATATTCAAGTATAGAAATAGTTTTAGCAATTATGTATTTATCAAAGGTAGCAGATGAACTAAATAAATCTATGGTAATTTGTATACCTTTAGGCACTAATACAGGAGCTCATGATGGAACAGGTACAGTTGAGTCTTCAATTAATGCTATAAGTAATCAGGTTGGAATTGTTTGTGTTACAGGAACAGGAAACGAAGGAGATACGGACACTCATACTGAGGGAAGATTTACGAGAGCTGGAGAAGTACAGAGTATAGAAATTAGAATGGGCAGGAATCAAAAAAATTTGAATTTTCAAATATATGTACAACAGCCAGATAGGGCATCTTTAGGAGTAGTGTCCCCATCAGGAGAAGTAATAGAAAGAATTCCAGCTAGATTGAATAAAGTGGAGAATGTTAGTTTTGTCTATGAAGGAACTAAAATGAGAATTAGTTACATTTATCCAGACCCAGTTACTGGAGCTGAAGTGATAAGTATTGAAGCAAGAGGGTTAAGGGAAGGCATATGGCAATTTAGGTTATACGGTGATTATATTGTAGATGGAAGGTATTGGAGCTGGATACCTCAAAGAAGTCTATTAGATCCAGATACAAAATTCTTAAGTCCGAGCCAATATACCACATTAACAATTCCAGGAACAGCACAAAGTGCTATAGTGGCAGCATATTATAACCAAAATAATAATGCAGTTGTTGGACAATCAGGAAGAGGGTTTACTAGGGATGGTAGAATAAAACCTGATGTTTCAGCTGGTGGAATAAATGCTGCAGTAACTACGCCAGGAGGGGCAACTAAAACAATTAGTGGATCTTCAGTGTCAACTGCAGTTACAGCTGGATGTTGTGCTCTTTTATTACAATGGGCGATTGTGGAAGGAAATGATACAAGAATATATCCTTTAGAAATCAGAAGTTTTTTAATAAGAGGTACTACTATGAGAGTTGGTGATAGATATCCTAATGAACAATGGGGTTATGGCTCAATAAATATGAGGGCTGTTTTTGATTCTATACGAGAAAATATATCAGGAGGAGTAGGTAGTACTACAAGGGTTAATGAAGAATATAGTGTAGGTAATTTATTTATAAGAAAGCCTGATAATATGTAGTTCATTGATATAAAAAGAACAAAATTTAAAATAAGACATATATTGATTAAAGAAGAAATAATAAAGGAGTAATATATGGCTCAAGGTAGGTTAAAAGTTCAATGTTTTGTAAATGAAACTTATGTACCCGTTGAGAATACGAAGATAACTATAAGACCAGCTGGAGGTGGAGATAATATTCAAGAAAGAATATTATCTACAAATTCCATGGGAGAATCTGAAATTATAGAATTAGAAGCACCTCCATTAGAATATTCTCAGCAACCAACTGGACAGGTACCTTATAGCATGTACGATATAAGGATTGAAAGAGAAGGATTTCAAACTATTTTAATAAATGGGTGTCAAATATTTCCGGATCAATTAGCGATACAACAATGTAATCTTATAGAGTCCTCAGGAATATTAACTAGAATGGAGAATAATAATACACAACCTAATGTGACGAATCCACAGTCTAATGAACAAAATGTACAACCTAATTTTCAAGATGGAAATATCAATGAAGTTATTAATATAGGACCTAATGTTCTAAATGGAAACTATCCAGAAAAAATTCCAGAAGAAGAAGATAAACCTCTTCCACCTCCAACAAGTGGAGTAGTTTTACCTAGACCTGTTGTACCTGAGTTCATAGTAGTTCATGCAGGGGGACCTAATAATACATCAGCACCAAATTATAGAGTTCTTTATAAAGACTATATTAAGAATGTAGCTTCTTGCGAAATTTATTCAACTTGGCCAGAAAGTACTATAAGGGCTAATGTATTTGCAATAATTTCATTTACACTAAATAGAATATATACAGAGTGGTATAGAGGAAAAGGAAAGAACTTTGATATAACCAATTCAACGGCATATGATCATGCATTTACTTATGGAAGAAATATATTTGAAAGTATAAGTGCGGTAGTAGATGATATATTTGCAACTTATATAAAGAGAATAGGAAAAAAGCAACCTTTATTAACACAATATTGTGATGGAAAGAATGTAACTTGTCCTGGTTGGATGACTCAGTGGGGAAGCAAGTACTTAGGGGATCAAGGAAAAACACCTTTTGAAATTTTAACTAGTTTTTATGGTAGTGATTTAGAGCTAGTGACAGCAGAGCAAGTTAAGGGAATACCTAAATCCTATCCAGGATATGATTTAATAATAGGTTCTAGGGGGCTAGAAGTTCAATCTATACAAGAGTATTTAAATAGGATATCTCAAAATTATCCTTTAATTCCTAAGGTATCACAAGATGGAATATTTGGACCAAAGACATCTGAAGCAGTTAAAGTTTTTCAAGGAGTATTTAATTTGCCTAAGACTGGAGTGGTAGATTATGCAACTTGGTATAAGATTTCTGATATCTATGTTGGAGTAAGTAGGATTGCTGAACTTAGAGGAGGCTCAAGACAAGTAGAAAGAATCTTTATACCTCCTAGGTCCTTTGATAATTATTACGACAAAGCGGTGCCTAGATTTAATTATTTTGATGATATGTAAAAAAGGAGCTGTTGTGACAGCTCCTTCTATTAGTTTAATTCTTTTTTATGTTTAAAATAAAAATATACTGTTTGCATAATAAATACTAAGCTTAGCATTCCGAAAAATGGATACAAAGAGCCTATAAGATTGGAAAAGCCAATTCTTGATATAGGCAGTGCAATTAGAAGAACTATAAATATTCCATTTCTAAATTTTATGTTAAATGTGTTATCTAAAGTTTTGCTAATTGAATAAACATCTGAAACTTCAGTAGAAAACATCTCAAGCAAAATAACTATTAATAATAAAGCTTGAATTATATTACCAAAGGGTTGTGCAACAAACAATAATGGTATTTCATACTTATGTATGTAAGGTTGATTTATCATAAGCAAAAAGTTGATTGAAAAGCTTAAAGCTACTAATCCTAAAGCACCTAATGCGATTCCAAAGAACATTGTTTTAGGTTTTCTTATTTGATTGCTTAAAGGAACGAGAACACCTAGGCAGCAAAGTGTATTATAACCGGAATAAAGTATAGTAGATAATACAATACCAGTTTTTTCAGGTTTAAATTTTGTCATTTGTTCAAGTGAAACCATATCTTTACAAAACATAAAATATAAAAAGGTAATTAGCATAATAGTAATAACTAATGTAGGAACAATAAATGAGTTTACCTCAATTAATCCATTAGTATCTCTAAGCAAGAAGAATATAGCAAATCCCACCATGATTAATGATCCTACAATTTTAGGAACTCCAAAAAATTGATTAATTAATGCTCCGCTACCAGCTAATATTATAGAAGCACTAGAAATTAAATATAGTGTTGTTATTACTCCAGTAATCTTACCAAGAATATTCGGACTAACAATTTTTATAACGTCACCATAAGAATTTAACTTATACTTAATACTTATTTTAGAAACGATAGATCCTAAAGCAATATAAAATATACCGCATACTATGATTCCTAAGAAGCTTACTATTCCATAGGATGTAAAGAATTCTTTAATTTCTTGTCCAGAAGCTAAACCAGCACCAACTATTGTTCCTATAAAGACAACAGCAACTTGAAAAATTTTAGAAAGTTCGTCTTTCATTTTAAATCCCCCTAAATAATATCTACTAACAATATATATAAGTTGTTAACCTTTTATTCCTTTAGTTTTCAAGAGGATATATGTAAGTTTAAGTTAACTAGGAACTAAGTAACGAAATAAGTAAGCTTACATATTCATAAATTTGCAATAATATATGAAAATGAATAAGCTATTAATTTTTAGGAAAAATAACCTTAAGGAAGCGGAAGGAGGAATTAATTTGAGAAAAAGAATTTTACCATTAACTTCTTTGTTATTATTTTTCTTAATGCTGTTTTCATCATGTTCAAAAGTAGGATATACAGAAGATGAAAGAGATATATTTAGTCTTAAAAAAGCTTTTGAATTAGCAGATGAATACTTAGCATTAATAAAAAACAATAATATTGAAGAAGCTAATAAATTATGTACAGAGAAATTAATAAGTAATAATAAAAATATATCAATGGGAACTTCAAATATAATAGCATATGCTCCTGATAATTTTATAGAATCTTCAAAATCAGCATTTATGACATTTAATGTTATAAGAAATTCATCATCTGAACCTAAATGTGATTTAGATAATTATGCAATTAAAGTTATAAAAGAAGGAGATAACTATAAAATAGATGAAATAAAAGCTATAAATTTAAAACAAGTATATGTTAGTAATAAATCTTTAAGACTTATTGGTGAAGATGGAGGAAAAAGTGACTTAATTATTTCTTTAAACAACATTCCTAAGGATGTTTATTTAAAAGAAAATGAACTTATGCTTTATAAGGAAAAGGTAGATGCAGAAAAATTTGGTCCAGTAACATTAGGGTATAATGGAAATAAAATAGCTATCTCAACTATAAATGATGATAGGGTATTTATATCTATTGCATATATTCAAGAAAGCAAAGAAACACAAGGTGCAAGCTCCCAAGGAGATGAGGGAGGAAATAGTAACCAACAAGGTGGTAATAAAGCTAGTGATTTAGAAGGCTTACTTGATAAACCTGTAGCTAAGAAGGTAATTCCAATAGATATGTACAATGAAGTAAAAATAGATAATTTAGTATTTACTCATGAAGAAAGATTCTTAATAGCTCAATTTACTAATTCAGATTCAGTTAAGAGAATGAAAGTATATAATAGTGCCAGTGGAGATTTGATAGAATTAAATTTTGATGAAGAATTTCCTGAAGATAAGTACACCATAGAACTAGTAGACTTTGAAAAAGATGAGTTTGAAATAAATATAGTTGCTAAAAGTGGCGTAAATGATATTGATTCAGAAATTCCCGGCAAATATAAGGTTGATATAGAAGAAAAAGAAATTAAAAAAATATAGAAAATACTTAACATATATAAATATTGTAGTAGAATAAAAGTACAACTTAAATATATTATAGTGGTACTTTTATTTTTTTGGAGGAATTTATGAAAAAATGGAATGATAAAAGATATCATAGTTTGAATTATTATCTTAGAAATAAGTTTAATGAGAAAGTATATAAGATATCTTTAGATGGAGGATTTACTTGTCCTAATAGAGATGGGAAAGTCGCTAAGGGAGGTTGTACTTTCTGTAGTGCAAGAGGCTCAGGGGATTTTGCTGGTAGTAGAATATTATCAATTACTAAGCAGTTCGAAGATAGAAAAGATATGATGGAAAAGAAGTGGAAGGATGGAAAGCTTATTGCTTACTTCCAAGCATATACAAACACATATGCACCAGTTGATGAACTTAGAAGAAAGTATAATGAAGCTTTAGAACAAAAGAATGTGGTTGCCATATCTATTGCGACAAGACCAGATTGCATAGATGATGATGTTTTAGATTATTTAACTGAATTAAATGAGAAGACATATTTAATAGTTGAACTTGGACTACAAACTATAAATGATGAAAGTGCTAGAAACTTTAATAGAGGATATGACTTTGAAGTTTTCGATAATACATTAAAAAGACTACTTGAAAGAAACATTGAAGTAGTTGTTCATACAATCTTCGGATTGCCGGGGGAAACAGAAGAAGATATGTTAAAAACTGTTGACTATATAGCACATTCAGGTGCTAAGGGTATTAAGTTCCATTTACTTCATTTAATGGAGGGAACTAAAATGGTTGAACAATATGAAAGTGGAGAGTTAAAGTTACTGACTCAAGAGCAATATATAGACTTGATATGTAAGGGAATATCAAGAATACCAGAAGAGATGGTAGTTCATAGGCTTACAGGGGATGCACCTAGAGATCTTCTGATAGGACCAATGTGGAGTTTGAAGAAATGGGAAGTTTTAAATGCCATAGATAAAGCTCTAGAAGATAATGATATATGGCAAGGTAAAGATTTCAAATAGCCACATAGAATTGGGGGAATATATATGAAATTAGATATAATTATTTCTGCTGATAATATAAAAGAAGAGTATTTAGAAAATAAAATAGTGGTTGTTATTGATATGCTAAGAGCAACATCAGTAATAATAACTGCTTTAGCAAACAAAGCAAAAGAGGTATTTCCGATACTTACGATAGAGGAAGCTTTGAAGAAGAAAGAAGAACTCATAATTAATGGAGTAAATCCATTACTTGGAGGAGAAAGAAAAGCATTAAAGATAGATGGTTTTGACTTTTCTAATTCACCTTTAGAGTATACTTCTGATAAGGTTCAGGGAAAAAGTATAATTTTAAGTACCACTAATGGAACAAGAGCAATTAATTTAAGTTTAAAAGCTGAGGAAATACTTTTAGGAGCTATAATAAATGCTAAGGCCGTTACTAGAGAGCTAAAAAATTATAATAAAGATGTAGTGTTTATTAATGCAGGGACAAATGGAGAATTTTCTATGGATGACTTTATTTGTTCAGGTTATATGATAAGTCTTTTATGTGAGAAGGATAATCATGATCTCTCTGATATAGCTAAGACCGCAAAGTATATATATGAGAATAACACTAATTTAGTTGATTATATAAAAGAGGCTAGACATTATAATATTCTAAAAAGTTTAAACTTATTAAGGGATTTAGAGTATTGCTGTAAAAAGGACATAATAGATGTAGTACCTAAGGTGGATAAAAATATAAAAAGTATAAAAATTTAAATAATTGATAAATTTTTTTCAATTATTTGAAATTTTTTATTGACATTGGAAATAAAAAGAGATATCATAATATTAGATTGATAATCAATATCAATTAGTAACTTAATATATTATTAAAAGCTCCACACTTCTAATAATATACTATATAAATATAATTAAACTCCTATATTATAGAATTTATTTCGGTAAAGATGGCTAAATTTTCAAATTAGCCATCTTTTTTTGCGTAAAAATGTAATATTTAGATTTAATTTTCGATATAAAAGATGAGGAGATAAATAGGGGTGATAAAATGAGAATTGGTGAGGATAATTTTATAGAACTTTTAAAGAAAAAATATCCTAAATCATTAGATTATATTATAGATAATTATGGTGGACTAGTTAATACAGTAGTTTCAAATTCTCTTAGATTAATAGGAGATCGAGGGTTAATTGAAGAATGTATAAGTGATGTTTTTATTTCAGTATGGGAAAATGGACATAAATTTAATGGAGATAAAAATAATTTTAAAAGTTGGCTGGCGGGAATAGCAAAATATAAATCTATAGATTATTTTAGAAAGCATTCTAGAAGAATTAATAGTGAAGTTATTAACGAGAGCTTACAAGATAGTATAGATATAGAGGATGATTATATAAATAATGTAGAAGCCAAAAGGTTAGTAAAAATAATAATGTCTTATGATGAACCAGATAAAAGTATATTTATTAGAAAGTTTCTATTGGGAGAATCAAGCAGTGAAATAAGTAAGGCTATAGGCATAACAATAAATAATATAAATATGAGAATATTTAGGGGCAGACAAAAGCTAAAAAAAGAATTTTATGGGGAAGAGGAGGTATTATAAAATGAAAGATAAAGATATCTATGAAATTTTAAATGATATAGAAGTTGAAACCCCTATAGAGGAAACCCCTCTGAGTAATCTTCAATTAAAAAGAATTAGAAAACACATTAAAAGAAAAGCGTTTAGAAATAGAAAGAAGTATTTAATAGCGGCATTAATATTTTTTAGTTTTATATTTGTAGTATCTCCTCTTGGAAATGATGTAATAGCTAAGATAAAGGAAAAGCTAGCTTTTAACTCGGCCTATGGAATTATTTCTGTGGAAGAGAATAAAGACTTATATATGCTAAAGGAACCATTTACAGTAAGTATAAATAATAAAGATATGCTAGTTAAAAGTATAAACAATAATGGAGACGGATTATTTATTCAAATAATAGGAGAAGCATATCCTATAGAAGCTAAAGAAATTATATACGACATTGGAATAAAATTAGAAAATGGAGAAACTAAAGGGTATGATAGCTACGGATTTAGTGCAAGTAGTGGTAGCGTTGTTATGGAATTATGGATGGATATAAGAGAAAGTGATGTAAAAGATTTTGATTTAATATATAAAGATAATGTATTAAAGGAAGTATCTTTAGATAAGGCAGATTATAAGTATAATTACGATGATATTGGAGGAAACACTACTAATAACGGGATATTAATAGGAGGAACTAGTTACTATATAGAAAATAAGAGATATTTTAGGATTTGGAGTGATGAAAGTTCATTATTATCTAAAGATTATGATGTTAGGATTGGACATATAACAATTAAAGAAGTAAGAGATGAAAATGGAAAGTTATTAAGTTTTGAACCAAGCAATGAAGGAACATGGAATGAATATAAAATTTTAGATAATTATAGAGGAAAGATTAATATTAAAGTAGAGGAAGTTGATTTAAGCTATACCTTAAATACTCCTACAGAAATAAAAATTAATGATCCAGAGAAAAATGGAGACTATATTTTAGATAAGGAGTTAACATTTGTTGGTATTGAAGATAAGATTAAGGTTACTGAAATTAAAAAAGTAAAAAATGATATAGTTGTTTGTTTTGATCTTTCAAATAATGATTCTAACGATAGATTATTGTACTTGCTTAGTGATAACTCCAGGTCAGGTAGTGGCATGGGAGATAGGGAAAATATGATTGCAGAAATAGATCTAGATTATGCAGATTTAAGTTTGTATGAAAAGCTAACAGGAAATATAACCGTAAATATTAACAACTTAGATATATTGCAAAAAGGAAACTGGGAATTCACTATAGAGTAATAAAATATCAAAGTTTACGGAATATATTACATGAATAATATATTGATTATATGAAAATATTATAATTAATCAGAATTTATTAAAATGAATTTAAGATAAACATTTATTACATCTTTATGAATGAGATGAAAACATTATACTTAAAGGAGAATTTATAAATGAGTAGATCAAAATTAATTATAGTATTATCGTCAATAGGATTGGTAGTTATATTAGCAGTGGGCGGTATTTTATTAGTATCCAATAAGGAAACACCTAATAATATCGAGCAAACTGAAAATAAAGAAGAAAAACAGAACAATGTAGTTAAGGAAGACAATAAAAATAATAATACAAATAACAATGAAAATAATAATATACCTCAAGATAACTCAGATACAAACCAAGAAGCTGAAAAATATGATTCTAATAATGAAACAGATAATTCTTCACCAGAAATAGAAGAAGGAAATAACAATTCTTCAAATAATGTTACTCCTAGTACTGAAAGTAAGCCACCAAGTAATCCAAATACTGTTTCAGATAATAGTTATATAGGAGAGATTGAACAAGCCATATTCCAAAGAGTTAATCAAGAGAGAGCTGCAGCGGGTGTACCAGCATTAAGCTATAATACAACTATGGAGTATTATGCGAGAATTAAATCTAAGGATATGGGAGATAACGGATACTTCTCACATGAAGACCTGCAAGGAAATTTAATAACTGTAAAAATGCAGGCAGATGGAGTTTCTTATAGAGCTTGGGCAGAAAATATTGCATATATTCAAGGTATGGACGGAAATAGTTCTATAGCAACTAAGTTTATGGATAATTGGATGAACTCATCAGGGCATAGAGCAAATATTTTATCAACAAACTATACTAGTATAGGTGTAGGAGTATATAAGATAGGGAACACATATTATGCAACTCAAGAATTCTATAAATAAGAAAAATTAATAAGTTTATATTTTTATTAAAATCTAGCTTTTTTAGCTAGATTTTTTTGTTGAATTATTGAATTACATGAAAGTATAAAATGGAAGAATAGGTAACAATAATTGTATTATAAAAGTAAAAATCCACTTAAAGTAAGAAAAAAGTAATAATATACATCAAAAATAAATATATACTTAGAATATGCATTTATGATTGATTAAGATTATCTTTTGAAAATATATATCAATTACTTTTTGTAAATAAAAATTTATTTTAAGGAGGATTACAAATGATTAGATCAAGACTAATTACATTTATAACCACACTTATATTATCTGGGACAGTAGTTACTGGAAGCATGTTTATTAATTCTGATAAAGAAAATAAAAATATAGATACAATAAAATCTGAAGTCAAGGAAGAGGAATCTAAATATAAAGAAGAAGTAAAGAAGGTAGAAACTGAAGAGCAAGCCCAAAAAGAGAAAGACGAAGGTGGAGAGATTAAATCTAATGAAGATAACGTTGAAAAGGGAACTTCAGCAGATAAAAACAATACGAATAATGAAGTAGCTGTAGTGACGCCAAAACCTTCAGAGACTGAAGTGGAGGTAAATAATAGATCAAATACTGAAAATGTAGTGCCTGTTGAAAAGCCAGCGGAAAAGCCTGTTCAAAGGCAAATAGAAAAACCTGTTGAAAAGCCAGTTGAGAAACCACAGGATAACAATACAGTTCCTAATAGTAGTAACTATATTGCAGAAATCGAACAAGCTATATTCCAAAGAGTTAATCAAGAGAGGTCAGCAGCAGGATTGCCAGCTTTAAGTTACAATACAACTATGGAGCATTACGCAAGAGTTAAATCTAAGGATATGGGCGATAATGGATACTTCTCACATGAAGATCAGCAAGGAAATTTAATAACAGTAAAGATGCAAGCAGATAGTATTTCTTATAGAGCATGGGGTGAAAATATAGCATATATTAAAGGAATGACTGGAAATAGTGCTTTAGCAACTAGATTTATGGATAACTGGATGAACTCACCAGGACATAAAGCAAACATATTATCAACGAAGTTTAGTAGTATAGGAGTAGGTGTTTACAAGATAGGAGACGCTTACTATGCAACACAAGAGTTTTATAACTAATAAAGGTAATAAAAAACTTAGCTAAATAGGCTAAGTTTTTTATTATACAATTATTTACAATTATATATACTAATGATAATATATATAGCAATTACATAAAAATAATACGCAATAAAAAATATAAAAGTATAATTGAGGTGTTGTAGATGAAGGGGTTAGGAACTATAACTTTAGAAACAGAAAGATTAATTTTAAGAAAGTTTAAAATGGAAGATGCAGAAGCTATGTATAAAAACTGGGCATCTGACTCAGAGGTCACAAAATTCCTTACATGGCCTGCACATAGCAGTGTAGATGTGACTAAAATAATTTTAGAGGATTGGATTAGTAATTATAAGAATGATGATTTTTATAATTGGGCGATTATATTAAAGGAAAATGGGGATGAACCTATAGGTAGTATAGGAGCTGTAGAAAAAAATGAAAGAGTTAATATGGTTCATATAGGTTATTGTGTAGGAAAGAACTGGTGGAATAGAGGAATAACATCAGAAGCATTAAGAGTATTGATTGGATATTTCATTGAGGAAGTTGGAGTTAATAGAGTTGAGGCTAGGCATGATCCGAACAATCCGAACTCAGGAAAAGTAATGATGAAATGTGGTATGAAATATGAGGGAACAATGAGACAGGCAGATATAAATAATCAAGGTATATGCGATTATTCAATGTATGGAATTCTTTCTAAAGAATATATGGATTTAAAATAGTTTATTAACATTATAGGGGGAAATAATGTGGATAATATTAATAAAACGGAGGAATTATGGGGATAAAAAATAAGTTCTTGTTGATTTTTCTAATATTAATAATATTGGGTATAAGTATAGTCAAGTCATTAGATTTTAATACTAAAAAACAAAGTATAAATAAAAATAGTACAGAAAATATAAATGCTATTATTAAGAAATCTAACATATCAGAAAAATCTATAGAAGCAGAAGAAGTTATAAAAAATTCTTTTAAATATAGAAATGACCATGAGTTAGATAAGTTATTAGAATGTTATACAGATAGACATAAATATGATAATTTTTGGTTTGAAAATTTAGAGATGATAGAGGTCAATAATATAGAATTAGTAACTGATGAGTCATTATATTGGGTTTATATAAATAATGTATTAATAAATGAAGCTAATTTAGATTTTGAAGAATTAAGAATATATAAAGTTGAATATTGTATAGAGTTTAAGGATGATACTATAGAGCCTATTAATAGTGGTAATAATTCTAGAAACTTTTATTTAATTAAATTAAAAGATTCAGGTAAATGGCTTATACAAGATGTAGGGGATTAAGACAATAGTATAAAAATAGACGACTGTAAAGTCGTCTATTTATTTAATATCCCTATTAAACAACTTGGAATATAAAGAATTTTAAGTAGTAAGACTCATCAGAATTCCATAGAATTGGATGATCTGCACTTTGAGTTCTTATTTCTACTTGTCTTAAAGTTCTTCTAGCATCATGAGCAGCTTCTAGAACTGTTTTCTTTAGTTGCTCTTCACTCATATAGTGAGAGCATGAACAAGTTGCGAAGTAGCCACCAGACTTAACCATTTTTAAGCCTCTAAGGTTTATTTCTTTATATCCTCTAATAGCTGATTTAATTGTATTTCTTGACTTTGTAAATGCAGGTGGATCTAATATAACAACATCAAATTGTTTTCCTTCTCTTGACCAGTCACCAAGAACATCAAAGGCATTATGACATTCGAATTTTACTGTATCTTGTAAGCTATTAAGTTCTGCATTTCTTTTAGCACAATCGATAGCATGCTGAGATACATCAATACCTAGCACTGATTTAGCACCTGCAATCCCTGCATTTAATGCAAATGAACCAGTATGAGTAAAGCAATCTAATACATCTTTATCCTTACAAATTCTATGCATAGCTGCTCTATTTTCTTTTTGGTCTAAGAAGAAACCTGTCTTTTGACCATTCTCTAAGTCAACTATATACTTAACTCCATTTTCAATTATTTCAATATTAGTATCAAATGGTTCAGTTAAGAAGCCTTTAGTTTGTTCAAGACCTTCAATTTCTCTAGTCTTGATATCACTTCTTTCATAAACACCTTTAGCACCGAATTCATCAACTAAAACTTTAACTATTAAGTCTCTGTACTTATCCATTCCTAAAGTTGAAATTTGAATTACATAGTAATCCTCAAATTTATCTACTGTAAGACCAGGTAAGAAGTCAGCTTCACCAAATATAAGTCTACAAGATGAAGTATCTATAACTGTTTTTCTATATTCATAAGCAGCTTCAAATCTTCTTTTAAAGAAATCATAATCAATTTCTTCATTTATATCTCTAGTCATAATTCTTATTGTTATTTTACTTCTGTCATTAATATAGCCTTTTCCTAGGAAGTAATTCTTATGATTGTATACTTCGACTATATCACCATTTTCATAATCACCATCATATTCATTTATTTCATCAATATATATCCAAGGTCTGCCTTGCTCAGCTCTTTTATTTTTCCCTTTATGTAAATAAAACTTACTTGCCATAATAATAGCTCCTTCCCTAATAAGTTCTATAAAATTATAACATAATTATAAATTAAGTATAGGGGAGAGGTATAAATACTTAAAGTAAAAAAGCTAGAATGAATAATAAATAATTAAATTAATATATTTATAATGTGAAGAAATTTTAGGGAGATTTTTATGATATTTAAGGCAATTGTAATACCAACACCAAAAAGAATAAGAAAATACTTAGAAAATGCTTTAATAGAAATTAGTTCACAAAGCATTAGTAAGGAAGAATATCCTAATAAAGAATTAAAACATATCAATTTATCAAAAGATAGCTTTAAGAATTATGGAATAACAATGAAAATATTTTAGAATGAAAAACCACTTGTTGTATAACAAGTGGTTTTAGGGGAGATATAATCTATATGCTAACATAGTTTGGGGGAACTATATTAGTTATTTTTCCAGATGCTTATCAATCAAATTTTGGATTGTAGGGGTACATCTGTAGCCTCTGCAGCCACCTGTACAAGCTCCTGTTGCCTTAGAAACTTCTTCTACAGTATGGGCTCCGGCTTTGATTGCATCTTTAATTTTGGATCTTGGTATTGCCTTGCAAGTACAAACTTTAGTAAGCTTATCAAGGACTTGTTCGTTTAAGTTATTTTCCATTTATCTTTCCTCCTAATATAAAGAAATAGATTAAGGAAAATAAAGGGGATAAAAAATAAATTTTGTATTTATTCTTTATGTTTATATTATAGTTACTATAAAAAGGAAAGTCAATACTAATTGATAAAAATTATTAATTAATTTTTAATATTAAGTTAATTTATTGTTAATATTATTATATTGATATTTTTCCTTAAATTTATTAAAATATTATCAAATATAGACTTTTATAATATTTTACTTTGTAGTAGAATAGGTATATAATTTGTAATTTAAAAACTGTGATTAGGAAAAGTACTTATTTGGATACTTTAAGAGAGTGGCTGGTGGTGAGAAGTCATAGTGAAGATTAAGGAAAATCACCTAGGAGTTTGAGGCTGAAAGGTTATATAGCTGATTAAGTTTTTCACGTTAGCCTGCGTTAAAGGATAGAGTATGTTTGTACTCGAAAATATAAGTATTCTATAATTATGTGAAAACTTATAACCTTAGGTGGTATAGCGAATATCTTCGTCCTATTGGGCGAGGTTTTTTTATTATAGAGTTTTATTTATTTCAATATAAAGCTACATCTGCATAATTAGTTATTTATAGTTAATAATGTAAGATGTATTTAATTTTGTTAGTTAAAATCAGTATAACCTTAAAGCAAATAGCTTATAGATATAAATTAATAAACGGAAGGGAGTTTAGACATGTACAAAAAGGTTGAATTACCAAAAGGATTTGTTGGTATGGAAAAAGAAGTGGCAGATCTTTGGAAAGAAAATAATGTAATTAAAAAGAATTTTGATATGAATCAAGATGGTGAGTATTTCACATTCTATGATGGACCTCCAACAGCAAATGGAAGACCTCACGTAGGACACGTATTAACAAGAGTTATGAAGGATATTATCCCAAGATATAAGGTTATGAAGGGATATAAGGTTATAAGAAAAGCTGGTTGGGATACTCATGGGCTTCCAGTAGAGCTTGAAATAGAAAAGAAACTTGGAATTTCAGGAAAAGAACAAATAGAAGGTTATGGAGTAGAAAAATTCGTTAAAGAATGTAAAGAGTCAGTATTTACTTATGTTAACATGTGGGAAAAGATGACTGATCAAATAGGTTACTGGGTAGATATGGAGAATCCTTATGTTACTTATCATAACTCATATATAGAATCTGTTTGGTGGGCATTAAGCCAAATGTGGGAAAAAGGACTTTTATATAAAGGTCATAAAGTAATGCCATATTGCCCAAGATGTGGTACTGGACTTTCTTCTCATGAAGTATCACAAGGCTATAAAGATGTTAAAGATTTAACTGCCATAGCTAAATTTAAGGTTCAAGGAGAAGAAAATAAATATATACTTGCATGGACAACAACTCCATGGACATTACCTTCAAACTTAGCACTATGTGTAAATAAGGCATACGATTATATTGAAGCTAAAGTTGGTGAGGAAGTATTAGTAGTTGCTAAGGACTTAGCTCCAAAAGTGTTAGGTGAAGATTACGAAGTAATCAAGGAGTTTAAAGGAACTGAATTATTAGGAACAAAATATGAAAGATTACTTCCATTTGGAGAAGTAGATGGAAAAGCTTTCGAAGTTATTCATGGTGATTATGTAACATTATCAGATGGTACAGGTATCGTTCATATAGCTCCTGCATATGGTGAAGATGATAGCTTTGTTGCAAAACAAAATGGAATAGGGTTTATAAACTTAGTAGATGCTAGTGGTAACTTTGTAGAAGAAGTAACTCCATGGGCAGGAAAGTTTGTTAAGAAGTGCGATGACAGCATAGTTAAATATTTAGAAGAACACAATAAGTTATTTAAGGCTGAAAAGCATACTCACTCATATCCACACTGCTGGAGATGTGATACACCACTTCTTTACTATCCAAGAGAAAGCTGGTTCGTTGCAATGACTAAGCTTAGAGATAAGCTTTTAGAAAATAATAATAAGATTAATTGGTATCCAGATAACATAAGAACAGGTAGATTTGGTAAGTTCTTAGAAAATGTTATTGACTGGGGTATATCAAGAGATAGATACTGGGGTACTCCACTTCCTATTTGGGAATGTGAATGTGGCCACAGAGAATGTGTAGGAAGTATAGCTGAATTAAAGGAAAAAGGAATTAATGTTCCAGATGATATTGAACTTCACAAGCCGTATATAGATGGTGTTAAACTTAAGTGTTCTAAATGTGAAAAAGAAATGACTAGAACGGCTGAAGTTATCGACTGTTGGTTTGATTCAGGATCAATGCCTTTTGCTCAATTACACTATCCGTTTGAAAATAAAGAGCTATTTGAAAAGAACTTCCCAGCTCAATTTATTTCAGAAGCGGTTGACCAAACAAGAGGATGGTTCTATACATTATTAGCTATTTCGACAGCTATATTTGATACTAATCCATTTGAAAATTGTATAGTTTTAGGTCATGTTTTAGATAAGAAGGGCTTAAAGATGTCTAAATCAAAGGGAAATGTAGTAGACCCATTTGAAGTTTTAGATTCACAAGGTGCAGATGCTACAAGATGGCATTTCTATACTGCAAGTGCGCCATGGCTTCCAACAAGATTCTCTGTTGATGATGTTCAAGAAGCGCAAAGAAAATTCTTAAGTACTTTATGGAATGTATATTCATTCTATGTGTTATATGCGGATTTAGATAAGTTTAATCCATTGGAATATAAAGATTTTAAATCAGAAAATGTTATGGATAAATGGATAATGTCTAAACTTAACACTTTAATTAAAGAAGTTGATGAAAACTTAGCTTCATATCAAATAACTCAAGCTGCATTAGCTATTGAAGAGTTTACAGATGAGTTATCAAACTGGTATGTAAGAAGAAATAGAGCAAGATACTGGTCAGAAGATTTAACAGATGATAAGATTGGTGCTTATGTTACATTATATAGAGTATTAACTACTTTAGTTAAGGTGGCAGCTCCGTTTGTACCATTTGTTACAGAGGAAATTTATCAAAACTTAGTTATAGGTTTAGATAAATCTACAGAAGAAAGTGTACATTTATGTGCATGGCCATTAGTAGATGAAAATGCAATAGATGAAAAGCTAGAAAAAGAAATGGATTTAGCATACACAATAGTTAAACTTGGTAGAAGTGCAAGAAATGGTGCTAATATTAAAAATAGACAGCCACTTTCTAAGATGTTATTATCAACAGATGCTATTCCAGAATACTACGGAGATATTATAAAAGATGAGCTTAATATTAAATCTGTAGAATTTGGTGCTGATTTATCAGAGCATGTTAACTTTGAAATTAAGCCTAACCTACCTGTTCTTGGAAGACAATATGGTAAGTTAATTCCAGGAATAAGAAAAGAGATTGCTTCTAAAAATCAAATGGAATTAGCTCAAAAATTACAAGCTGGTGGCACTGAAACTATTACAGTAGATGGAACTGAAATAGTATTAAATAGTGAAAGCGTACTTGTAACTATGCAAGGTTTAGAAGGATATGCTTTTGCTGGTGAAGGCGAAATTGGAGTTGTTCTTGATACTACTATTACAGAAGAATTAAAAGAAGAAGGACAATTAAGAGAAATAACTTCAAAGATACAAAATATGAGAAAAGAAAAAGGCTTTGAAGTTGCTGATAAGATAAAATTATTTGTTTCAGGAAATGATATGTTAATTGATATTATTAACAAATATTCAGATGTAATAAAGAGAGAAACATTAACTCAAGAAATTGCTGTAAATGAAGATGCTGATTATACTGAAACTGTTATTAATGGTGAAAAATTAAATATGACAGTTAAAGTAGTTAAGTAGGATAAATTATGTTAAAAAGTTAGAAGTTTCTATGAAACTTCTAACTTTTTACTTATTTTATAGTAAGTTCTTATAAAGAATAATCTTGAATATTGTATAAACTATTTGTTAATAGTATAATTATTGTTAAAATAAGATAAATATAAATATTTTAAAATGGAGTGATGTGCATGGCTACTTCTATAAAAGATGTTGCTAGAGAAGCAGGAGTATCAATTGCGACTGTTTCTAGAGTGTTAAATGACATAGATGTTGTAAACGAGGACACAAAAAAGAAGGTTTTAGATGCTATTAGCAAGTTAGGTTATAGACCTAATATTGTTGCAAGAAGTCTAAAAACTCAAAAAACAAAAACAATAGGAATCTTAGTTCCTGATATATCAAGTGGATTCTATCCAGAGATAGTTAGAGGAGCTGAGGACGTTGCTAATATCTATGATTACAACGTTATCTTATGTAATTCAGATTTTGATGGTGAAAAAGAGAAAGAATATCTAAGAGTTCTGAGAGAAAAAATGGTTGATGGAGTTATTTATATGAGTTCATCTCTACAAGAAGAAACTTTAGGTATAATAAATGAATTAAATTTAACTACTGTTTTAGTTGAGACTAAAGATAAAGAAGAAAGTCTACCTAGTGTAACTATAGATAACATAAGTGCTTCAAAAGAAGCAACTAACTATCTATTAAACAAAGGAGCATCTAAAATAGCCTTCGCAGGAGCTAAAAAGGGGAATATGAATGCTTGGGGAGATAGATACATAGGCTATGAAGAAGCATTAAAGGAAAAAGGGCTTAATATAGATGAAAGCTTAGTATACTTTGGAGGATTAAAGGTTAAAAGCGGCTATGAAGCGGTTGAATACTTTGAAAATAGTAATAAATCATATGATGCAGTAATATGTGCTTCTGATGAAATTGCTATGGGAGTTATAAATGCATTAAGAGAAATAGGAAAGAAAGTTCCAGAGGATGTTAGTGTTATAGGATTTAATGATAATATTATGTCTTCAGTATTCTATCCAAAAATAACAACAATAAAGCAACCAAGTTATGATATGGGATCTGTCGCTATGAGAATGCTAATTAAGATGTTAAACAATAGAGAATTAGATGAGTCTCAATTTGTTCTTGATTATATGTTAGTAGAGAGAGATAGTTGTAAATAAGAAATTAATTGAGAAGTGCAAAGATATCTTTGCACTTTTAATTTTATGAAAATTCGACTTGTAAAAAGCAAGAAAAAAATTACAAAATTTTTTAAATTATATATTGTTAGGAAATAAAAACCATGATATAATAATATAAAATCATTAAACGTTTTCAAATTTCAACTGTGTATAAAAAATATTCATTTGATTGGTATGGGTAACTAATCACTGAGAAAATTGGGTTATGGTCAAAAAAAACAACTTCTAATAGAAGTTGTTTTTTTTTATGTACAAACTATATAATACCTTCAATTTTTAATATGTTTTCTAATTCTTGAACTTTTTCAGTTAAAGTAACAAATTTTTCTCTTAACTTATCTTTAGGCATATCAGCATCATCTATAAATTTTTCAATATCTTCTACTGTTTTTAGAGCCTCATCTATATCTTGTTGAGCTATTCTTAAGTTTGATTCCTTCATAAACTATCTCCTTTATGTATTTAAACATAATTAATATTACATATATTCATCCTATCACTAATAAATAGCATATTCAAGTCATATATTTATAGAAGTAATTATTTGAGGTGAGATTTTGATAAATTATATTTGGTTTATTATGATTTTTTTGGGGATTTTAATTGGGCTATTTACAGGTAATGGGGAAATTATATCCAAGTCAATAATTAATTCAGCTGATTCAACCGTTTCGATGATTATAGGGTTAGTTGGACTTATGTGTTTTTGGTGTGGAGTTATGAAGGTTGCAGAAAAAAGTGGATTCACAAATAAATTAGCAAAGGTTTTAAGACCAATTTTAAAACTTATTTTTAAAGAAGCGGCTAAAGATGAAAAAGCATTAGGTGCTATAGTTATGAATATAACTGCTAATATGATGGGGTTAGGAAATGCAGCAACACCATTTGGAATAAAAGCAATGCAAGAGATGGATAGGCTTAATAAAGAAAAAGGAGTTGCTTCTAATGATATGTCTCTATTTCTAGTTTTAAACGCAGCATGTATTCAATTAGTTCCTTCAACAGTTATTTCTATAAGAGCAGCAGTAGGATCAAGCAATCCAGGAGCTATAATACTACCAGCTGTATTAGCTAGTACAGTTGCTGCAATCACAGGAGTTATGCTTTGCAAATTATTGCAAAGATATTTTTAAGGGAGGGATTATTATATGTTTCAATATATAACTAAAAGTATAATTCCTATAATAGTAGTAATTATATTAACTTATGGAATGTTCAAGGGAAGAAAAGTATATGAATGGTTCGTTGAAGGAGCAAAAGAAGGATTAAAAGTTTGTCTTAATATCTTTCCATATCTTTTAGCTATGATAATAGCAGTTAACATATTTAGAGAAGCGAAGTTACTAGATATATTAAATAATATGATATCTCCGATAAGTAGCTTGATAGGGCTTCCGAAAGAAATAATTCCTTTAGTTTTAGTTAAGCCACTATCTGGCAGCGGAGCTGTAGGAATACTAACTGACATAGTAAAAACCTATGGTCCAGATAGCTACATAGGATTAATTGCTTCTGTAATTATGGGAACTACTGAAACAATTTTTTACACTGTTACTGTGTATTTTGGAGCTATCCAGATTAAGAAAATAAGACATACTGTATGGGCTGCAGTATTAGCAGATTTAACTGCTATTATAGTTTCAATTTTCCTAGTTTCAAGACTCTTAATGTAAAATATATAGATAATAAAAATTAATCAGTATGTAATTATTTTGTAACTAGTTGATACTATAATTAACATATAATATATATATGGATTAAAGAGGGAAGTGAGTGAAAAATGAAATGGATTGAAAAATTATTTTTAACTGAAGATGAAATCAAAATTATTTCAATTTATTTAGCCTATGGAGCAGGTGCGGGAATATTAATTGGATTAATTTTTAATAATATAGAGCTATGTTTTTCATTAGGAGGAGTAATTTCTATTGTAATTTCACTTTTTAAGATATATATAGGCAAAATTAGAAAGTCTAATAGAATTAATATAGATAAACTTTAGGAATAATATGTATTTTAATTTAGATAAGCTATATAATAATAAATTATATAGCTTATTTATTTTTTAGGAATAATTAGAACTATATAGATAAACTTTTTTAATTTTACTAAGGGTGGTGAGATAATGGCTTCAGAAAAATTTTATATGGTAAGTGATAAAATTATGCCAGAAATTTTCAAGAAGGTATTAGAGGTTAAAGAGAATCTTTTGACAGGGAAAGCAAAGGATATAAGTGAAGCGGTAAAGAAAACAGGAATAAGTAGAAGTACATTTTATAAGTACAAGGATTGTATATTCCCACTGGCTGAGGGGATTAACAGTAAAAAAATAACTTTGGTTGTTTTACTATCACATGAGACAGGTACCCTATCTAAGGTTCTAGATTGTATTGCTTTTAATAAGGGAAATATATTAACTATAAATCAAGACATACCAATTAATATGGCAGCTAATGTGACAATAACATTAGATATAGCTAATATGAAAAAAGATTTAAAGCATTTGGTAAATACTTTAAGAGGATTACAGAACGTAGTTAGTGTTAAAGTATTAGCTATGGAGTAAGGAAAGGTGTTAAAATGAAAAGTGATTTTTATAAAAGTAATAGGACTAGGGTATTAAATAAAATAAAAGATAACTCTGTATTAATACTATTTGCAGGAGTAGCACCTAAGAAGACAGGTGATGAAAGTTACCTCTTCACACCAAATAGAAATTTTTATTATTTAACAGGTATTGATGAAGAAGATCATATTTTAGTTTTATCTAAAATAAATGGAGAGGTTAAAGAATATTTATTTATAAAGGAAGTCGATCCTATCAGGGAAAAATGGGAAGGAAAGACTATTAGGAAGGAAGAAGTGCCTGATATTAGTGGAATTGAGGATGTTAAATATTTAGGTGATTTCAATAGCTTTTTAGAAAGGATTATTCTTAATAAAGAGAAAATTAATATATATTTAGATATGGAAAAGGGAAATCCATCTTATGATTTCTCAAAAGAAATTAGAGATAAGTACTATAGCATAAATATAAAAAATGCTTATAGGTTAATAGCAGAATTAAGACTTATAAAAACTAAAGAAGAAGTAGATAGGATAAGAAAAGCAATATCCATAACAATAGATGGTGTTAAAGAACTTATGAAAAATTCTAAAGCTGGAATTAAGGAATATGAACTTGAAGCATATTTTGATTTTGTATGTAAGAAAAATGGAGTTAAGGATTTGGCTTTTAAGACTATAGCAGCAGCAGGAAAGAATGCAACAGTTTTACATTATGTAACCAATGATTCTGAATTAAAAGATGGAGATTTAATTTTATTTGATTTAGGAGCTCAATATAAATATTATAATGGAGATATTTCAAGGACTTTCCCTATAAATGGGAAATTTACAGAAAGACAAAAAGAAGTTTATAATGCTGTTCTTAGTGTAAATGAGAGAGTAATAAAGGAAATGAAACCAGGAGTAAACTTTTTAGAAGTAAATAAAAAAGCGAAAGAATGGATTGCTGAAGAATGCATTTCATTAGGGCTTATAACAAATAAAGAAGATGTATCAAAGTATTATTATCATAGTATAGGACATAGTTTAGGAATGGATACTCATGATATAGAACTTGAAAATAGAAATGTTATTTTTGAGCCAGGGATGATTTATACTGTTGAGCCTGGCATATATATAGAAGAAGAAGGAATAGGAATAAGAATAGAAGATGATGTACTAATTACTGAAGAAGGTAATGAAGTATTAACTAAGGAAATGATTAAAAGTGTAGAGGAAATTGAGGAGTTCATGTCTAGTAATATGAATAATCTTTAGAAAATTCTACATATAAGTTTGCAAAAACACGATAAAAATTGTATAATATTACAGTAAATTAAAAGTAAATAACGATAAGGGTAGAGGAGCGATACTTAAAAGTACTATTAATGAGGTAAGCACTATGAATTAATAGGAAAGGAATTATCGCCGAAGCGTATGATTAATGCTTTAATATCATATAGCTGGGGTTGCATAGAATATATGTAACACTGTCACAAAGTTTATTTGTGGTGAGCTATCACTTAGGGGATTTAATCTTATATTTATAAGTATATTCTGGCCTTGAGTGAAGACTCAAGGCTTTTTTATTTATGAAATTATATACTTTAAAATTTTCCTACCCATATATTATTTGCAAACTTTAAGGAGGATTTGAAATGATAAACAAAAGAAATATTAGAACTATAATAATGACTTTATTTATGGTTTTATTATCAACATCAGTTGTTTTTGCAGCGGAAGTAGACACAGCTACAGCTAATGCAAATCATTATGGATTTTTAACTTTAATACCACCAATAGTAGCGATAGTATTAGCATTTTTAACAAAGAATGTAATAATATCATTATTTGTAGGGACATTATCAGGGACATTTTTAGTTAGTTTAGTGGACAAGTCCTTTATATCAGCGTTGGTTAATTCTTTCTTAGACTTTGTATCTAGAGTACTAAATTCTTTAGCGGACCCATGGAATGCAGGTATAATACTACAAGTATTAGTAATTGGTGGTGTCATACACTTAGTAGCAAAGATGGGGGGAGCTAAGGCGGTAGCAGAAGCACTGGCAAGAAAGGCAAAAACAGCTAGAAGTACTCAATTAGTTACTCTTTTATTAGGACTTGCAGTGTTTTTTGATGATTATGCTAATTCACTTATAGTTGGTCCTATTATGAAGCCGGTAGCAGATAAAATGAAAATATCTAGAGAAAGACTTGCTTTTATTATAGATGCAACAGCAGCACCTATAGCTGGACTTGCAATTGTATCAACATGGATAGGTTTAGAAGTTGGCTTAATAAATGATGCTTTTATAAATGGAGTAGGACAACAAGTAGATGCTTTTGGAGTTTTCTTACAAACTATCCCATATAGATTTTATAATATATTAATTTTATTCTTCGTATTTGTTACTTCGTTATTATTAAAAGATTTCGGACCAATGTATAAGGCTGAAATAGAGGCTAGAAGAAGGGGCTTAAAGGATTCTGAAAATGATAGTGTTTCAGAGTCGAATGTAGATCACTCGGAGCTTGAGCCTAAAGAGGGAATTAAGTTAAGTATATGGAATGCAATTATTCCAATAGGAGTACTAGTAGTAACTGCATTAGTTTGCTTCTACTATAGTGGATACTCAGCAATAATGGGTGGCGAAGATGTAGCTCTTCAACAAGTAATAACTAACTCGCCAATGTCATTTAAAGCAATACAAGAGGCTTTTAGTGCATCAGATGCATCAGTTGCATTATTCCAATCAGCTTTAATAGCTAGTATCGTAGCAATGGCTTTAGGTGTGGCTAGAAAAATATTTACTATAACTGAAGCAATAGATACATGGATAGATGGAATGAAGCCTTTAGTTATAACTGGTGTAATATTATTATTAGCATGGTCATTAAGTTCAGTAATTAAAGATTTAGGAACAGCTAAGTATTTAGTTACATTACTTTCTGGATCATTACCAAACTTCTTGCTTCCAAGTTTAATATTTATACTAGGATCAATAATATCTTTTGCTACAGGAACTGCCTATGGAACTATGGGAATACTAATGCCTCTTGCAATTCCATTAGCTTATTCAATGAATCCAGATATGAGTTATGTTATTGTAAGCACAAGTGCAGTCTTAACAGGAGCAATTTTTGGAGATCATTGTTCACCAATATCAGATACAACTATTCTTTCATCAATGGGAGCTGGATGTAATCATATAGCTCATGTTAGTACTCAGATGTGGTATGCAATATTCGTAGCTGCTATTACAATAGTATTCGGATATATTCCAGCAGGATTTGGATTACAATGGTATATAGTTCTTCCTATCGCACTACTTGCTATATATCTAGGAGTACAAATTCTTGGGAAAAAGGTAAATGAAGCAAAATAATTAGGAGCTGTTGAGCAGCTCCTAAATTTTTTTATTTTAAAGCTCCTCCATGAAAGTAGAGCTTGTATATTTGTTCACCACGGTATAGCATACATTCTACTCCATTAAAAGAATGTATTGTGCCATCCCAATTACAAATGTAAATAAAGTCACCATCTTCAAAGTGTTTAGGGCCCCTAAAAGGATTCTCTTCAGATACATTTTGCAAGGATTTCTTTAAAAATTTACTAAATCCACTAGGAACGTCATTAGTAAGTAATTCTCCTTTATAATTCATTCCCCAGCAAACCTTTTCATCGTGCCAAACTAATTCTTCGCCAATAAAACTCTTATCTCCAATATAGCTGTCATGATAATAGTAATCATATTTTTTATAGACATAGTCTTTAGAGTTTGGTCTAGTTGATTTTTCTTTTTTTGCTCCAGAAGCATATGTATTTTTCTTAGCTTCTACTATAAAGTTTATAAATTTGATTGAATCCACCATAAAAATTCCCCCTTTTACTGCGTTATTATAAATTATATAAGAAATATTTAATCAAATCAACAAATATTCAGAAAATAAAGTGAATTGAAAATAGTTGTACTATGGTTTATAGTGAATTATATATATTATAAATAGAAATTTTAGATAAGGGGACATTAAATATGAATAATTTAAAAATGCTTAGAGAAGCTATGAAAATCGAAAATATAGATTATTATATTATTCCTACTAGCGATTCTCATCAAAGTGAATATGTAGCAGAATATTTTAAGGGAAGAGAGTATATTTCCGGATTTACTGGTTCAGCAGGAACTCTTTTAGTTGGATTAGAAGAAGCATATCTTTGGACAGATGGAAGATATTTTATTCAGGCAGAAAAAGAGCTTGAAGGAAGCGAAATCTCACTTATGAAAATAGTAACACCTGGATACCCGACAATTAATGAATGGATAAGTGATAATATAAAAGCTAATGAAGTCCTAGGATTTGATGGTAAGTTATTTTCAATTAATGATTATGAGGGATATTTAGGCATTGCTAAAGAAGTCGGCTTTACTATTAATATGGATAATGATTTATTAGAGAGTATATGGGGCGATAGGCCAGAGCTTCCCAAAAATGAAATATTCATTCATGATGAAAAATATTCAGGGAAATCTACTAGGGAAAAGCTTAAAGAAGTAAGAAAAAATATAGAAGAAAAAAAGGCAGATTATTATATATTATCTTCTTTAGATGATATTGCTTGGTTATGCAATATAAGAGGTACTGATATTAAGTTTAATCCTGTAGCACTATCATATGTAGTTGTTGGAAGAGAATATGCTAATATTTATATTGATAATAATAAAGTGGATGATATAACTAGAAAGAAGTTAAATCTTGAAGGGATTGAAGTTAAGGATTATGGAAGTATTGAAGATGATGTAAAACTTTTAAGTGGAACAATTATACTTGATCCAAGTAAATTAAATGCCAAAATATTTACTTCATTAAATGATAAGTTAAAGGTAGTAAGAGAAGCTAATATAACTACTAAATTAAAAGCTATAAAAAATGAAGTGGAAATAGCTAATTGGGAAGTATCTCAAGTAAGAGATGGCGTAGCCATGGTTAAGTTTATTAAATGGCTTAAGAATAGTATAGGCAAAGAAAAAATAACAGAAATATCAGCTAGCGAAAAATTAACAGCCTTCAGAGCTCAAGGAGAAAATTATAAGGGAGATAGCTTTGCTACAATAGCAGGATATAAGGATCATGCTGCTATGATTCACTATTCAGCTACAAAAGATAGTGAATATGAATTAAAACCAGAAGGTATGTTTTTATTAGATTCAGGCGCTCAATACTTAGATGGAACTACAGATATAACAAGAACTATTGTATTAGGTCCAATTACTGAAGAAGAAAAGAGAGACTATACGCTAGTTTTACAAGGACATATAGCATTAGCCTCTGCTAGATTCTTAAGAGGAGCTACAGGAATAAATTTAGACATATTGGCAAGAAGGCCTCTTTGGAACTATGGAATAGACTATAAGTGTGGTACAGGTCATGGAGTAGGATTTTTCTTAAATGTTCATGAAGGACCTCAAGGAATAAGACCAATGGGAAATTCAGTAGAATTAGAACCAGGAATGATTTTAACCAATGAGCCAGGTGTATATAAAAAAGGAAGATTTGGAATAAGAACTGAAAATACACTTATAGTTGAAAAAGATATTGTATCGGAAGAATTCGGTGAATTCTATAAATTTAGAACAATATCATATTGCCCTATAGATTTAGAAGGTGTTGATGTAGAGATGCTATCAATTCAAGAAAAAACTTGGCTTAATGAATATCATAAGATGGTGTTTGAAAAATTAAGCCCATATCTAGATGAAGAGGAAAAAGAATTCTTAAAAGAAGAAACAAGAAGAATATAAGTAATGAAAAATGAAGAAATGAAAAAATGAAAGAATTAATGAGGAAATTCAGCGAAAGCTGAATTTCTTTATTAATTTTAAAAATATATTTAATTAATTGTAGATAATTTCAAGATTAATCATTAAGATATATTAAGAATTTTTCTTAATATAAATTTTTAAAGCCTTAATTAAGAGTACTAAAGCGTATATTCCTAAAACTACAAAAGCTAAAACTAAAGCAATATTAAGAAATGACCATATAACAATATTTGATGCAAACTCCATAAATTATTCCCCCTTTTTTATATATAAATAAACTTAATAACACTATTACGATTTATGATAATATTCACCCTAATATGTTACTATTGAAGTATTAAGTTATATCTATATTAATTCTTAATAGTCTAAAACTATTCCTCTAACCACCTTACAAACTGGACTTTATAGAACTATTTTTTACAAAAGCTGTATCCTTTTTTATAGAATCCTTGTTTCTCATAAAATTGATGTGCCCCTTTTCTTGAAAGCCCACTGTTTAGTAAAATGGTAGTTACTTGTTTAGTCTTCCCATATTCTTCAGCTTCTTGTATAAGTCTTCTTCCTATCCCCTTTTTTTGATATTTTTCACTAACAGCCAATGCAATAATACGCATTATCCTACCTGGTATTTCAAAGGCTAAGCTGATTTGTATTCCTATAAAACCAACAACTTGATTATTCTCTAACGCAACAAAGATAAAGTAATTTCCTTCTTTTTGCATTTGCATAATTCTATTTTGAAAATCTTCTATAGAAACATTATATCCCAATTCTAGTCTTATTAGTGTACATATTCCTAGCATATCATTTTGGTCAAATGGTTTAATCTCTATCATAATATCACCTTATCAAATTCTAATTTCTCGATTAATTATATAAACAACTACCTCGCATAATAATACAATTGTTTAATAATAGATATTTTTATTATACATTAAAACGTAGTTATGTTCCATAAAATGTAAAAACTAACAGTCTAATTTATTTGAATATCCTTTTATAGATAGCATAGTTTTGGAATATACTACTATAACTTTCTAAGTTTATAGTATAACTCTTTAATATAAAAATTAAGGAAGGTACTATTTTACAATCTCAATTGCAAAGTAGTATCTTCCTTTATTCTTCATTCTTTCATTCTTTCATTAATTATGCATTACGCATTATCCATTATCCATTATAAAGGCTCCGCCTTTATTTCGGTGGTGATATAAACTTATTAACTAATAATCCCATTAATATTCCAAAAAGAGTCTCTATGATTCTATTAAGTGCATAGTGAATTGGATCTCCAAAAGCATGAACTGTAGTTACAGCAAGAAAGGCTATGCAAGATATATTTATGGCACCAGGTTTATTTATTAAGTTACATGAATAAATAACAGCTATGATTCCTATTGCAATAGTTAAATAAACTAAGAGTTTTCTAATTATATAAATATCAATATTGTATGTGAAAAATCTACATGCAATTAAAAATAAGAGCCCAATTATAGCGCCTAAAATTGTCCCTACACCTCTATTTATAGCTATTTTTACTGAATTAGAAACTGTATCTTGCACACAAAAAACAGCAGTTAAACAAGCGAAAAAAGGCTCATTTGGAAAAAATAATAGGCATAGAAATACTGCAAGAGCAGTCTTAATAGTTCTTAGTCCAATTTTGGGAAAAGTAAAATTCATATTATGTCTCCTCATTTCTAGTTAGTTTTCTCAACAGTATTTTTAGTCTTTGGTGGATTTATATACTTGTTAATTAATATTGCAACTATTACACCAAAGGCAGTTTCAATTGTCCTATGCACTGCATACATCAAAGGGTCAGTAGAGTTATGAGAAATTAAAATTGCCATTAATGTAATAGAAGATATCGAACAAGCTGAAGGCTTTTTGATTAAATTACATATATATATTATTAATGAAACTCCAGTGGCAACTATTAGTGGTAAAAACTTTTCTAAGTTTAGACTATTAACTGCATATAGAAGGATTAATGATATTATACCTCCTAGTAATGTTCCTATAAGTCTATTTATTCCGATTTTCAAGGAATTTTCTACGGTGCTTTGGACGCAAATTACAGCTGCTATTGCAGCAAAAAGAGAATTTGGCCAAAGTATAAGGCATATTAAAACAGAAAGAGCTGTTTTGATATTTCTGGACCCTATATGAGGAATTTCAAAATTTTCCACAGTATCAACTCCAATCTTTTTTTTATTATTATAGCACATAAAATATATGGCTTTACAAAATATATAAATCATGGATTTATAAAAAAGTATATAAATTTTATTGCATAAATAGAAATAATTAGTATAGAATTATAATAAAATAATAAGTTTAGTATAATAATTGTACAGAAAGAAGGATAATATGCATTTTTGGATTTACATATTAATTTCGGAATTAATCCCATTAGGTCTATTTATTATAGGTGGGCTATATGAATCAAACTCTACTAGATATGAGGAGATGAAATTTGGATATAAGAATCAATATTCAATTAAAGATAAATTTTCATGGGAATATTCAAATAAACTTGCAGCAAAAATTTTTGGCTCAATAGGAAGTTTATTATTTATAGTTAATGCTATAATATTATTTATTTTTGGAGTAGGTACATTTACGTTTGTTTTATTATTTAGTTTATTTATGGTGATTTTATCTAGAATGATGGTAGATAAAATTATAAAAAAGAAGTTTGATAATAAATGATAGTTTAAAAGTAATTGACAGTAAAATTAATATAGAATATCATAATAATAATGATTTAAATGCTATGAAGAGAAGAGTAGTAAAGGAAAGAGTGTCTAAAGAGAGCTAGATTAGGTGAAAGCTAGCGGCATAAAGCTTTATGAAGATGGTCTTGGAGCATATTCTCTGAGCTAGTAAGTTAGGGGAATACGGTAGCAACCGTTATATTGCAAGGTGATAAAATGTCACCTGTTGAGATATTTATTGCGAAATAAATATGAATTAGAGTGGTAACACGTATAATGCGTCTCTATGTAGGTTTTAATATACCTATATAGGGATTTTTTTATATAAATGAAACGATTATTATTTAGGAGGAAAATGGTATGTGTAAAAAGACATATTATATTACTACACCAATTTATTACCCATCAACTAAACTTCATATTGGTAATACTTATACTACTGTAGCAGCTGATGCTTTAGCTAGATATAAGAGATTAACAGGATATGATGTAATGTTTTTAACGGGAACAGATGAGCATGGACAAAAAATACAAAGGATTGCTGAAGAAAAAGGAATAACACCTAAAGCTCATGTAGATGAAATAGTATCAGGAATTAAGGATTTATGGAAGATAATGAACATAAGCTATGATAAATTCATAAGAACTACTGATGATTATCATATCAAAGCTGTTCAAGATATATTTAAGAAGCTTTATGATAAGGGAGATATCTACAAATCTTCTTATGAAGGTTTATACTGTACACCTTGTGAATCTTTCTGGACAGAAACTCAATTAGTTAATGGAAATTGTCCAGACTGTGGAAGACCAGTAGAAAAGTCAAAGGAAGAAGCTTATTTCTTTAAGATGAGTAACTATGCTGATAGATTAATGGAGTATATTGAAGCTCATCCAGATTTTATTCAACCAGAATCAAGAAAGAATGAAATGGTTAATAACTTCTTAAAACCAGGCTTACAAGATCTTTGTGTTTCAAGAACAAGCTTTAATTGGGGAGTTCCAGTTACCTTTGATGAAGGGCATGTTGTTTATGTTTGGATAGATGCACTTTCTAACTATATAACAGCTTTAGGATATGGAAGCGATAATAAAGAACTTTATGAAAAGTATTGGCCAGCAGATGTTCACTTAATTGGTAAGGATATATTAAGATTCCATACTATTTATTGGCCAATAATGTTAATGGCTTTAGATTTACCATTACCTAAGCAAGTATTCGGACATGGATGGTTACTTGTTGATGGAGGAAAAATGTCTAAATCTAAAGGTAATGTTGTTGATCCAGTAACTTTAGTCGAAAACTTTGGAGTAGATGCAGTTAGATACTATCTATTAAGAGAAATACCATTTGGAGCAGATGGATTATTCAATAATGAAATATTTATAAAGAAGATAAATTCTGATCTATGTAATGACTTAGGAAACTTATTATCTAGAACTGTAGCTATGATAGAAAAGTATTTTGATGGAGTAATTCCAAATAATAATGTCAAAGAAGCGATAGATGATGAATTAATAAGCTTAGCTTTAGGAACTCCAAAGAAAGTAAATGATGCAATAGAGCACTTAAGAATACCAGAAGCTTTAGAGCATATATTTGATTTAATAGGAAGAGCAAATAAATATATAGATGAAACTACACCTTGGATATTAGCTAAGGATGAAGAAAAGAAAGAAAGACTTGGAACAGTTTTATATAACTTAGTAGAAAGTTTAAGATTTGCTTCAGTATTATTATCTGCTTTCTTACCAGAAACAAGCAAGAAGATAAACGAGCAAATAAATGCAGCTAATATAACTTTTGAATCATTAAATAACTTTGATGGAACAATAGTTGGAACTAAGGTTCAAAAGGGAGAAGCATTATTCCCAAGAATAGATGTAGATAAGAAATTAGCTGAATTAGAAGCTTTAAGAGAAGCTCAATTAGCAGCTAATCAAAAAGAAGAAAAGAGAGAAATAACTCCAATCAAAGAAGAAATAACTATAGAAGACTTCGAAAAAATAGACTTAAGAGTAGTAAAAGTATTAGCTTGTGAGCCAATAAAGAAAGCTAAGAAATTATTAAAATTAAAAGTAGATTTAAACGGAGAAGAAAGACAAGTGGTTTCAGGAATAGCTCAATACTATAAACCAGAAGAGCTAGTTGGAAAATACGTAGTATTAGTAGCAAACTTAAAACCAGTAACACTAAGAGGTGAATTATCACAAGGAATGATACTAGCAGCAGCTACTGATGATGATAGTTTATTAAAACTAGTAAATCCAGGTGAACTACCAACAGGAAGCCAAGTTAGATAAATAAGTAATGAAAAAATTAAAAAATGAAATAATGAAAGAATTAAGGAATTAAAATTTAAATATATTTAAATTTTAAAATAGTTATCTAAGAAACTCAGCTTTAAGCTGAGTTTCTTACTAATATTTCATTTTTTCACTCTTTCATTTTTCCAATTTTAAAAAGGGGGTTTTTATGAATATAATAGTTGGAAACGCATGGCCGTATGCTAATGGGCCTTTACATTTAGGGAGAATAGCAGTGCTACTTCCTGGGGATATTATTGCAAGATATCATAGACTTATGGGAGATGATGTGATATTTTTATCAGGAACTGACTGTCACGGTACTCCTGTAACTATGAAGGCTAAGGAGGAAGGAATAACTCCTTTAGAAGCTACTAATAAATATCATGATGAATTTATAAAATGTTTTGATAGTCTTGGTTTTTCTTTTGATATATTCGAGAAGACGCATTCAGAATATCATCAGGAGAAGGTTAAAGAATTTATTCTTGATTTGTACAATAAAGGTTATATATATGAAAAAGAAATTGAGCAGACTTATTGCGAAAGTTGCAATGAGTTTTTATCTGATAGATATGTAGAAGGAAAATGCCCACATTGTGGGGAGATAGTTTCTGAAGAACAGTGTGAAAATTGTTCTGAGATTATAGATAGTGAAGAATTATTAGAGAAGAGATGTAAGCTCTGTGGTAGTGAAACTATCGAGAAGACAACAAATCACTTATTTTTTTCTCTATCAAACTTTGAGAATGATGTTAGGAGACTTTTGATCAGACAAAAGGGATGGAGAGAAAATGCACAAAAAATAGTAAAGAGATATTTAGATGAAGGCCTAAGAGATAAGGCTGTAACTAGAGATTTTAATTGGGGAGTAGATGTACCGCTTGAAGGATATGAAGATAAAAGAATCTTCGTTTGGATAGAAGCCGTAATGGGATACTTGACAGCTAGTATGAAAGCTCTAGAAGGCAAAGATGAAGAGTGGAGAGAATATTGGGAAGGTGAAGATTCAAGAGTTTATTTTGTTCATGGAAAAGATAATATTCCTTTCCATACAGTAATATTTCCAGCAATTCTTGCAGGGCTTGGAATAAAGAATCCTAATTTACGAGTTATATCTAGTGAGTATTTAAAACTAGAAGGAAAGAATTTTTCATCAGTAAAAAACTGGGCAATATGGGCAGATTATATAGTTGAAAAATATAATGTGGATGAGTTTAGATATTACTTAACATTAAATTCTCCAGAAGTAAAGGATACTGATTTTACTTGGAGAGATTTTATCTCAGTTATAAATAGAGACTTAGCCAATAACATTGGGAATTTTATAAGTAAGATTATAGGAACTATTGTGGAAGAGTATGATTGTATAATTCCAAAAGGAAATTTATCTAAAGAATTTAAAAATGAGATTTTTAATTTATACTTTGAAGTAGGTGACTATATAGAAGAAGGAAAGTTTAAGAATGCTCTTTTGGATATTGTTAGCTATGTAAGAAGATTTAATAAGAGCTATGAAGCGAAAGAAAAAAGTATTTATGAGGCATTGCAACTTATAGTAAATCTAACAAACTTATTAGAGCCATTTATGCCAAGTACCTGTGAGAAAGTTGGGATTTCATTAGGTTTAGATAAGCCTATATGGAGTTACACTGAAAAAGAAAAAGGTAAGATCTCTAAGCTAGAAAATCTATTTAGTAAGATAGATAAGAAAAGAGCAGTAGAAGAAGTTAAGATATTAAAAGAAGAAAAAAATTAATTAAAAAATGAAAACCCTAGATTAAATGATTTGGGGAATAATTTAATCTAGGGACCATTAGATGGTTTTAGGGGTAAATAATAATGCTTTAACTACTTTACAGGTATTATGATATATCACTTTTATGACAGTACTGTGTCAAAAAAATAAATAAAATATGAATATTACTCTATGTTAAAAAAATTTAACATAGGATTAATATTTACAAGTTAGATTAATCATTGTATATTAAATTTGTTAACTAATTGTTAATTAAATATTAATTAAGTGTTAATAGAAGTAAGAAGATGGTAAGGAGAAATATTAATGAGTAGTTTTTCTATTTTAACTGGACTTATTGGAGGTCTAGGTCTGTTCTTATATGGAATGAAATTAATGGGAGATGGCCTAGAGAATGCAGCTGGGGAAGGACTAAAATCAATATTAGAAAAATTAACAAGTAATAAGTACATAGCAGTTTTAGTAGGTGCAGCTGTTACGGCAATAATTCAAAGCTCAAGTGCTACAACAGTTATGGTAGTTAGTTTCGTGAGTGCTGGGTTAATGACATTAGCACAAGCTGTTGGAGTAATAATGGGAGCTAACATAGGTACTACAATAACTGCACAAATGGTATCATTGGATTTAGACGCAATTGCACCAATTTTCGTAGGTGTAGGAGCTATAATATTATTAGTTGCAAAAAAGAAAAAGGTACGTGATATTGCAAGTATAGCATTAGGTTTTGGTATTTTATTCTTAGGAATGGGTGCTATGTCAACAGCAATGCAACCAATTTCTGAAGCAAGTTGGTTTAAGGAGTTTGTTATTATAGTAGCAAATAATAGTATATTAGGATTACTTGCAGGACTTGGGATGACTGCGGTTGTACAAAGTTCTTCAGCTACAACAGGTATATTAGTAGCTTTAGCTACTACAGGTTCTATAGATATGAAATTAGCTTTTCCAGTAATCTTAGGATGTAATATTGGAACTTGTGTTACTGCAATATTAGCATCTTTAGGAGCAAATAGAACTGCAAAAAAAGCAGCATTAATGCATTTATTATTTAATACAATGGGAGCTATAATTTTCTTCCCTTTCATAGAACCATTTATAAGATTTATTGAAGGCACAGATCCTAACGTTACAAGACAAGTGGCTAATGCACATACTATATTTAATGTAACAGTAACAGTAGTATTATTACCTTTATCAATGTATTTAGTTAAATTAGTAAATAAAATTATGCCAGGCGATACTGAAATAGAAAAAGAGGGAGCTATATATTTAGATAAAAATCTTTTAGATACTCCAGTAATAGCTAATGGACAAGTATTTAAGGAAACTTTGAGAATGGCTAATAAAGCTAAAGAAAATTTAGTATTAGCTATGAGAGCATTCACTGAAAATAATGAAGAATCAGTAGATAAAGTATATAAAAATGAAAAAATTATAAATGCTTTAGAAAAGGATATAACAGATTATTTAGTTGAATTATCTCAATTAGACCTACCAGCGGAAGATGTAAAGCTATTTAGTTCAACATATCATGTTATAAATGATATTGAAAGAATAGGAGATCATGCAGAAAATATTGCAGATTTAGCAGTTGAGAAAATGAGTAAGGGAATACATTTAGGCGATAAAGCTAAAGGTGAAATTAAGTTAATATTTGATAAGACTATTGAAGCTATTGAAATTGCAATAGATAGTTATAATAATAAAAGTTTAACTGCGCCTAAAGAGATAGAAGTTATAGAGGAAGAAATAGATATTTTAGAAAAGAAGCTTAGAGAGAATAATATAAAGAGATTAAATGAAAAATCTTGCTCAGCAGCATCCAGTGTCATATTCTTAGATCTAATAAGTAATTTAGAAAGAATAGGTGACCATGCTAATAATATTGGGAATGCTGGTAAGAAGTAAAAAAAGTAATAGTAAAAAGGTAGAAAATAAATAATATTTTCTACCTTTTTATATTGTTTTAAAATATTTATAAAGCTTTAATTGGTATGTTATAATTTATAAAAGTAATATGTATGCTGTGAAGAAGATTAAATGGAGGTAGTATGAAAAGAATAGTAGTTGTTGGAAGTATTAATATGGATTTAGTGATAGAAGCTGATAGAATTCCTAAAATTGGAGAAACACTAAAAGGTGAAAAGATTAGTTACTTAATTGGAGGAAAAGGCGCCAATCAAGCTGTTGCTGCATGTAGATTAGGAAATGAAGTGAGTTTAATTAGTTGCGTTGGAAAAGATGATTTTGGAGATAAATCTTTAAAAATATTAGAGGCAGAAGGTATAGATGTACATGGAATAAGATATAGTGAAGAATCATTCACGGGTATTGCTAGTATATTTAAAACAAATAAAGATAACTCAATAATAGTGATACCAGGAGCGAACGATTTATGTACTAAAGAGATAGTTGATGAAAATATAGAAAGAATAAAAGAAGCAGATGTACTAATAACGCAGTTAGAAATTCCTATTGAAACAGTTGAATATGCATTGAAGATAGCTAAAGAGAACGGAGTTAAGACAATACTAAATCCAGCACCAGCAATAGAAATCAATAAAGAAATTTTAAAAAGTGTAGATTTAATCACTCCTAATGAAACAGAATTCGAAATAATTTCAGGAAGAAATTTTAATAACGCTAATGATCTTGAAGATGCGATGCTACTATGGCAAAATGAAAATCCTTCAACTAGATTGATAGTTACTAGGGGGGAGGATGGTTCCTCTTATGTAGATAAAGGAAAAGTAAAAACAATAAATGCCATAGATGTAAATGTTATAGATACTACTGGAGCCGGGGATACTTTTAATGGAGGGTTAGCTCATGGAATAAGCCATGATTTAAAAATAGAAGAGTCTATAATTTTCGCAGTAACAGCAGCATCATTATCAGTAACTAAGCTTGGTGCACAAACAGGGATGCCTAAAGTTACAGAAGTGAATAATGCTTTAAATATAAAGTGATAAAGAAATGTATATATATGTAACAACAGAATAATTTAATCAATGGAATTAAATTTATAACAATTTGTTTATTATTGAATTTTTTGTACTATAATGATAAATATGAAAATAAAAATAAACTTGGAGGTATGAAGGTGGAAAATATGTATAAAATATATGATACTCACGCCCATTATGATGATGATGCCTTTGATGAAGATAGAGAAGCTATTTTAAAAGAGTTAAAATCAAATGGGGTTATTGGAATATTAAATTGTGCATCTAGCTATGAAAGTATAGAAAAAACATATAAGTTAACTATAGAAAATGATATTATTTATGGAGCATTAGGAATACATCCTGAAAATGCCGACGAATATAATGAAGATGTAAAAAGTGAGATAATAGGGCTAATCAATCAAAATCAAAAAATAATTGCCATTGGTGAAATTGGATTAGATTACTATTGGGAAGAGAATCCTTCAAGGGAAGTTCAAAAGGATGTATTTAGAAGACAGATGAAGCTAGCTGAAGAGTTAAATCTACCAGTTGTAATTCATGATAGAGATGCACATGGAGATATTCTAGAAATAATTAAAGAATTTCCTAATGTAAATGGAATAATCCATTGCTTTTCAGGAAGTGTAGAATTCGCCATGGAGTGTATAAAGCTTGGTTATTACATAGGAATTGGTGGAGTCGTAACATTTAAGAATGCTAAGAAAATTGTTGATGTGGTAAGTAAAATTCCTATAGAAAAAATTCTAGTAGAAACAGATGCACCATATATGGCACCAGTACCAAATAGAGGAAAAAGGAATAAATCAGACTATATAGCATATATAATAGAACAGATTGCTCAAATAAAGAATTTAGACCCTAAAGAGGTTAATTCGGTTGTAAATAACAACTTTATGAGGTTGATAGGAAAAGATATATAAAGTAAAATTAGAAGATGTTAGAATATTTTTACAATACGTCATTTAACTGAAGATAATTTTTTAATAAACAGCCTACTTTCAATAAATAACTGTAAAACTGCTATTATATTTATAATTTATATTTAAGTATGCACAGTGTTGCATTTTTAGTACAGTTTTTTATGCAGGAGGTCAAATTTGACAAAAGCGCCCGATTCAATTATAATTCAAAAGACGCTCTTGCCAAAGGGAGGAAGTAGAGATGGTAGAAAAAATTAAAAAATACCTGAAAAATAACTTTTCTAACGGTCCAAAGGCAAAAATACTGATAGGGGTTTTATTTATTACAGTAATTCTATCAGTGACGTTCGTAAATATGAGGAAGACTTTAACGATGGAAATAGACGGCAAAGAAGAAACATTTGTCACATATAAAAGGACTGTTAAAGATGTGTTGGATACTAAAGGGATTGTAGTTAATCCTAAGGATAAAGTTCAACCAGCTTTAAATAGTAGTGTATCTGAAAAAGATACAATATCTATTAAAAGGGCTGTTTCGGTAGAATTGACTGTAGGAGATAAGAAAACAAAAATAGATACTGCAGAAGATACTATCGAGGATATGCTGGAGGTAGAAAAAGAATCACTTAAAGAACAAGGCATTGAATTTAATAAGGGAGTAGATGAAATAACTCCTGCACTAGATACGGAGATTACACCTGATTTACAAATTGACCTAGTTAAGGTTGAGGTAAAGAAACATTTAGCTTCAGAAGCTATTAGTTTTGATGTGGTTTTAGAAGAAGATCCAAATCTTGATAGTGGCCTTGAAGAAATTAAACAAGAAGGAACAACAGGAGAAAAGGAAGTCGTTTACGAAGTTGTATATAAAAACGGCAAAGAATATTCAAAAACCATTAAGAGTTCGAAGGTAGTAGTAGAACCAGTGAATAAGGTAGTTGCGCAAGGAACAAGAAGAACATTCGCAAGTAGAAATGGGCAATTATTAGAGTATAAGAGCGTTTTATATGTAGAATCTACAGCATATAGTGGTGGCGGGGTTACAGCAACAGGAACTGTGCCTGTAAGAGATCCAGATGGAATTAGTACTATAGCGGTAGATCCAAGAGTTATCCCACTAGGATCATTAGTATATGTTGAGGGATATGGTAAAGCAGTAGCTGCAGACACTGGCGGAGCTATAAAAGGTAATATTGTTGATGTATATGTCAATTCTAATGAAGAGGCATATAGTAGCTGGGGAAGAAAATATAATGTTCCTGTTTATATTTTAGCTTATCCTGGAGAATGGTAAAAAAAGGGGATGCTCTAAAGAGCATCCCTATATTATTTATATCGTTTTTATTTTTTAAGAATTTGACATAATAGATATATAGGGATAAATTAATAGTTAGGTATATTTCAGAAAGGAAGTCAATATTTTGATAAAGGAAGTTATTGTAGTTGAAGGCAGAGATGATATAACAGCTGTTAAACAAGCTGTTGATGCTGAGGTTATAGCCGTTGGGGGATTTGGAATTAATGCTAGAGTTATTGAGAGAATAAAAGAAGCCCAAAAAAGAAAGGGTGTAATAGTATTAACAGATCCTGATTTTGCAGGAGAAAAAATAAGAAACATAATATCAAAGAGAGTCAAAGGAATAAAACATGCATATATTGCTCAAGAGGACGGAATAAAAGGGGATGATATTGGTGTTGAAAATGCATCTCCGGAAGTTATAATTGAAGCTTTAAATAGAGCGAAGGCTTCAGAAGAAGTTATTGAAGAAATATTTACCTCAGAAGATATGTTTTATTTTAAATTAACAGGAGACATTAATTCGAAGAAGAGAAGATTAATGTTAGGAAAAGAACTTGGAATTGGTTATGGAAATGCAAATCAAATGTTAATAAGATTAAATAAATATTCTATAAGTAAAGAAGAGTTCATTGCGGCAATAGAAAAAATAGAAAAAATTCTAGGGGTGAATAAGTAATGGAAATTAAAGATGTAAAAACTGCTGAGTTAGTTAAGAAATATAACTTTAAATTTTCAAAAAGTTTAGGACAAAACTTTTTAGTTGATGATTCAGTACCAAGAGATATAGTATTAGGTGCAGAAGTAGATGAAAATGATTTAGTTATAGAGATAGGCCCTGGTGTAGGAACATTAACAGCTCAATTATTAAATAAAGCAAAAAAAGTAGTAGCAATAGAATTAGATAATGATTTAATTCCTATATTAACTGAAGAAATTGGTGATAATCCTAAGTTTACTTTAATACATAATGATGCTTTAAAAGTTGATTTTAATGAAGTCATAGGAGATGAGAAGAGTGTAAAGCTAGTAGCAAACTTGCCTTATTATGTGACAACTCCCATTATAGTTAAACTTTTAAAAGAAAACTATAACTTTAAATCATTAACTATAATGATTCAAAAAGAAGTTGCTGAAAGAATGAATGCAGAACCAGGAAATAAAGATTATGGATCTCTTTCATTATTAGTTCAATATTATTGTGATACTAAGATAGTAAGAAAGGTGCCACCTCAATGCTTCATTCCTAGACCAAAGGTTGATTCTATAGTAATTAGATTAGATAGATTAAGTGAGCCTAAAGTAAAGGTAGAAAATGAAAAATTATTTTTTGAAATAATAAGAGGATCATTTAATATGAGAAGAAAAACTCTTTGGAATGGAGTTAAAAATATAGGATTATCTAAGGAAAATTTAGAATTAGCGTTTCAAGAAGCTAATATAGATCCGAAAAGGAGAGGCGAAACACTTAGCATAGATGAATTTGCTATTTTATCTGATAAAATAAATAAATATTTAAAATTAAATTAAATAATAGGCTCGTGAGAAATTTGGAGTAAAATACAAAAATCTCACGAGCTTTATTTTTAACATATTTATATATCAATAGCATATAATGTATTGAATTAATGTAAAATGGAGGTTCTAGAGGTTTGTCACAATTAAATAAGTTGTATAGAAATTTTATTATTCTACAAGAAGATGAAAGAGGTTATTCTAATTCTAACGACAAAACCTTATCAGGATATTCAAAGATAGAGGCAAAGGGAAGTTCATGTAAGATTTCTTTCTATGCTCAAAATCTAAGAAAGGATGATGAAGAATATTGTATTTTAGCTATATGCAATAAAAAAGATACTAAAAAAGTATTGAATTTAGGTAAAATATCAGTATCAGATGGTGGAAAGGCAGAGATAACGAAGGAATATCCTTTAGATAATGTAGGTGGTTTAGGAATATCCTACGACAAGATTTCAGGGGCTGCAATAGGAAAAATGAAAAACGGAGTTCCTATTATAGTTATGTGTGGCTTTATTAATGGTGAGCAACCGGGAGATAGTTGGAAAAACTATAGTTTGGTAAACTGTGCTCATAGCAAATCTAAGGAAAAGATAGAATATATGAAGAAGGAAGAGAAAAAGAAAAAGAAAAAACATAGAGATGGCGAAATAGAAGAAATAGAAGATATAGAATTAGTAGAAACTGAAGAAGAGGTAAAAGAAGAAATAGAAAGAGATGATGAAGTAGAAAAAGAACCAGAAAATGAACCTGAAAAAGAAATCCAAGTTAACGAAGCAGAAGTTAGAAGTAAGGAAGAGACAATAAATGAAGTAGATGGAGAAAGCACTGAAAGAGAAGATATAGAAGGTAATGAAGAGGAGACTAGAAATAATATAGAAGAGGATGATGAGAATAATCCATTTTCAAAACAAAATTACAATGAGAATCCGTTTAATCAAAATATCCAAGAGAATTTATATGGGATAGAAGATTTAAATAGAGGCTACATCAAAAATAAATTTGATGAATATGAGGAAAAATTAGAAGAAGAAAATACTGAATTTAAGGTTAGAGGTAGCGTTGGCGAGTATTTTGAAAGCTTAGCTAATGGATTTGAACATTGCAGAGATAGATATGAGGAAATTAAATACTGTAAATGGTACAAGATCCCGGTAAATGATTTACATGAAATGTGTAATATGTCTAATTATAATAGGTATGCGGTAGCATATTATCCGATGCTTAATTATTATCCATATATAAGAAAGTATAAACATTTTATGTTGGGATATAAATGTGATGAAAATGGAATTTTAAGATATATTGTATATGGAATTCCTGGAGAAAAAAATAAGGATGAACAGCCATATGAAGGGAAGACTGGATTTGTAACTTGGGTTAGTGATGAGTCTAGAGATGGAATGGGATGTTGGTTAATGTTCTATGATTTTAAAAATTCAACAGTTGTTGTACCTATGCAATAGGTACGAACAAAATGTACTTATATATCCTAATGAGTATGTTAAATGAATAAGAAAATCTACACCATCACCCTACTGGTAGTCCTTATGTTCTTAATATCATCTATGAGAAACTTATTTATCGAAGATATAAAAAATGTTGCAATGTCCAATAATAATATTGAGAAGTTTAATAAGCATATATTGAGAGAGGGAAAGTATAGTTTTTCATTACCAGCAGGATGGGAAATAGATAGTGTAAATGATAGTAATAATGATATAATTGTTACTTTCAACGATAAGGATGATCTATATGGAGATATATCCATTATAAATACAGATATAGATAATGTTTATGGAGATAAAAAAAGTGATATAGATAGTGATATAATTATTGAAGAAGGTTACGAGTGGACAATTATAACTGAAATCGACGAAAAAATTATCAATAATTACTACATTAGAGATTACTCAGAGGGAAAAGTTCTTATAATAAAGTTTTCTTATACAGAAGGTAAGCAAAAAAATAGTATAAAGGTAGTATTAGATTATATAGCAATGAGTTTTATATAAGCTATCAATAAAATTTGCTATTAAAGAGTTAAAGTATTATAATTTATTTATAATTAGGAGAAGTAATTACTTCTCCTAATTAATTATAAAGAATTGTAGGGTGACCTTTGTATAGAGGGGAAGGATATTATTGAAAAAAACAACAAAATATTTAATGGCTACATTAATGTTTATATTATTATTTAATTTATCGTCTTGTGAAATTGTGGATAATATAAAAAATAAATTTAAAAATAATAGCTATTTTGATAATGTTGGCATGGTTGACCAAATAAGTATTCAAAGTATAAGAGACAAATCTTTTAAATTTCTTGTTACAGATGAAAAAGCTATTGCAAATCTGTATGATCTTTTATCAAAATCAGAAATTAGTGAAGTTAAGTCAGATTTACAACCAGACTACATATTTGAAATCAAAATGGGAGATGAAGTAAAACAATATAATTATGTAGTTGGTGCTTATGAGGGGAATTTTTATAATGATGAAATGAGTTTTACAGTTTCTAAAAGACTTGATGAAGGTCTTCTTCAAAACTTATCAATTATAAGAAAACCGAGAGAATTTGAATACATATATTATGAACCAATTTTAGATATCATCAATCAATTAAGTAATACTTTGGATTATGGAAATAAAAAGGTAGGAGTAGATATCAAGGATGATATAGACTGTCTAAAATATATATTCTCTACTGATTTAGAAAATTTCTTACAAAGGGCTAGAAAGACAGCTCCTAATATTGACATAATAGATAATAATGAAAGTGATTTCGATATTATTATAAGGATAAAAAATAGAGGGCATAGTACAACTGAATATAAGAGTAATATTACTGTAGAAGATAAGAAGGAAGTAAATCAATATTACTACTATATAGTTGGAGAAAATGAATATAAAGAATGGAATATTAACATCTATACGGAAGATAACCTTCCTAGAGATGTAGAAAAAAACTGGTAGGAGGTGTTATTATGTCAGGTTTTTCAACTGGCACTAACCAAGAAAAAGCAAAAAAAACATTCACTCTTGGGCAAAATGGGCCTAGAAAATTACAACCTAAATATGGTGTGATAAAGAATGTTATAGGCGTGATAAGTGGTAAAGGTGGAGTAGGTAAATCCACGGTTACAGGAATATTAGCAAGCACATTAAGAAAAAAAGGTTACAAGGTAGGGGTACTAGATGCTGATATCACAGGACCATCTATGCCAAGATTCTTTGGAATAAATGATAAAAGAGCTAATATAGAACCAATTGATGAGAATAATTTTAAATACTATCCTGTACAATCAAAGGGTGGGGTAAAAGTTTTATCAATGAATTTATTAATTCCTAAAGAAGATGATCCAGTAGTATGGAGAGGCCCTATAGTATCAAGTGTTTTAACTCAATTATTTACAGATACTGTCTGGGAAGAATTAGATTACCTATTAATTGATATGCCACCTGGAACTTCAGATATAACTTTAACTGTAATGCAAAGTTTCCCTATTAAGGAGCTTATAATAGTATCAACACCACAAGATATGGTTTCTATGATAGTTAAGAAAGTTATAGCTATGGCAAATAAGATGCCATTACCTATAAGGGGTGTTGTAGAAAATATGTCTTATATAAATTGTCCTGGTTGCGATACTAAGATAAAAGTATTTAGTAAGAAGTCAGCAGAAGAACATGCTGAATATTTAGATGTACCACTAATTGGTGAGTTGCCTATTAATGTTGACTTAACAGAAGCATTAGAGCAAGGTAAAGCAGAAGAATATGTAATCAATAATGATTTATATTCATTAATTTTTGAAGGATTATATTAATACACATAAAATATAAGCTCATGGGAACACTAGTAATGAATTATTTGTGAAAGAAGGGATATGGCATGAAAGCTCACGTAGATAAAGATACATGCATTGGATGTGGACTATGTCCATCAATATGCGAGGCTGTATTTGAAATGGACGACGATGGGAAGGCGGTAGCTAAAAACCCTGATGTTCCTAATGAGCACGAAGATGAAGCTAAAGATGCAGAAGCAAGCTGTCCAGTTAGTGCAATTAGCGTATCATAATAAAAAAGATGCTTGAAATCAAGCATCTTTTTTATTTTTAGAAATTTATATCTTATTTAAAAGAAATCAACCAATTTATCTTGAATAATTTTTGGCTTATTACTTGGAGAACTACTAATCATATTGGAATCAATATTTACTGTATCTCCTATATTTATGTAATTTGATACTTGATTTAAAGGAACTTTAACTATAGTATCATCGTCTAATGCAACAAAAGCCTCAAAGAAGTTATAATCAATTATTTTACCTTTCAAAAAATAACACCACCTATAAATATATTAGTGTTATTCTTCTCAAAATATAAGGATTTAATACAAAGAATAATTATTTATATAAATCTTTATATATAATTTTAAATACTTTTAAAGATTCCTCAATCTTTGGTTTCAAGAGAGATTTTCTTGTTTCATATTCATTAATACCCTTAGTAGTTAATGAATAGATTTTTTGAAATTTTTTCTTGGGATTATCCCATTCACCAACAATATATTCTTCTTTTTCAAGTTTTTTTAATAATGGATATATCCCACCAGTACTTGGTATCCAAAGCCCATTTGTTTTTTCACCTATTTTATTAGCTATATCATTTCCATTTGCTGGACTGATGCTAAGAATGTGAAAAACATATATGGGAAGTAACCCCTTTGTGAAAACCTGCCCAACAGACTCTTTTTCTTTTTTAATCTTTTTAAGTTCTGCAATTTTTTCTTTATATTCTTGATGAAGCCTTTGTTCTTCTTCTTTTATATCTTCTATACTGCTTAAGTGAAGATTAAATTTATTCATTTTAATCCACCTTTTGAATCGCTAGGCCAAGTAAACCGGGCCCTCCATGGACTCCTAAAGCAGGACTAATTTGTGATATATCTATACTTAATATATTATCTAAATTTTTCATTGACTCTAAAATACTTTTAGCTTCATCCAAAACACCACCATGAAGAACCCAAACATTACAAGGACCTTCATTAAGTGCCTCTTTTAAGATATTAGTAAGCTTAACAATAGATTGCTTTCTACCTCTGGCTTTACAAACTGTATAATATATACCATCTTCATTAACAGTAACAACTGGTTTTAAGTTTAACATATCGCCTATAGTTCCACTAATTTTACCAATTCTCCCGCCCTTTATTAAATATTCTAATGTATTAACAGTATAATATCCTGTAATTTTTTCTCTTATAGTTGGAAGAGCATCAACTATTTCTTCAAAACTTTTTCCTGAATTAATTAAATCAGCTACCTCCATGGCAACGATTCCCTCAGGCATAGCTAATATTTTTGTATCAAAAACATGAGATGTTAATTTAGGATGATCTTCTAATGCTAATCTGATTGAATTAAAAGTTCCAGATAAACCACTAGATATAGTTACAGCTATAACATGAGTATATCCTTCATTTTCTAATGAAATTAGCATATCTTCTAAATCCTGAGTACTAGGAAGTGAAGTTTTTGGAATTTCCTTTTCTAAATTACTATAGATTTCATCGGCAGATATCTCTATTTTATCTCTATATTCTCCATGAGAATAAGAGATTCTAAGTGGGAGTAAATAAATATTTTTCTCTTTTATTGTCTCAAGAGATAGGTCACACGCGCTATCAACTATTAATGCTATTTTTTGCATAATAAACCTCCTAACATTAACTTTATTTTACAATTTAATTATAACATAACGAATAATCATATCAATACTGATATAGTTTAGTATTAGCAGTATTGATATAGTTAAAAAGCTATAAATAAATTAATATGTCAAAAGTTAAAAAATAGTAAAAAACACTAATACAGAAGTATATATCATAGGAAGTCTATATAGCTAATTAATTCTAAGTTTTTATCAATTGAAAAGAATATTTTTAAGTAATATAATAAATACTAAGATACACTATATATTGTGTTAGGGAGGTATATATTATGCTATATGTTGTTAAAAGGGATGGAAGGGAAGTTCCTTTCGATTCTGTTAAGATAGCTAATGCTATTAAAAAGGCAAGTAGTGAAACTGGGGAAAAACTAAGAGAAAGTGAAGTATTAGCAATAGTACAAAAGGCAACAAACTACATTGAAAAAGAAAAAAATATAAATATAACAGTTGAAGAAATTCAAAATATAGTTGAGAAGGCTTTAGTAGATATGGGGTATGGAAATATTAAAGTGGCATATTCTAACTATAGGAAAGAAAGAACACATATTAGAGAAATAAAATCTGATTTGATGAAAGCTATTAAAAAAATTGGAGTAGAAACTGATAGAGATAATGCAAATGTAGGAAATAATTTTAGTTCTAAGCTGTTAAGAATAGCATCAGAGTCTAATAAATGGCACAATTTATCTATGATGCCTAAAAAGTTAGCAAAAGCTCATGAAAATGGAGACTTATATTTTCATGATTTAGATAGCTATAATTTAACAATAAATTGTCTTCATATTCCAACTAAAGAAGTTCTTGAAAGAGGATTTAATACTGGTTATGGGACAATTAAAAAACCAAGGAGAATTGAGACAGCAGCAGAACTTTCTTGTATATTACTTCAATCTTCTCAAAATGATATGTTTGGAGGGCAATCTCATCCTGACTTTGATAATGACTTAGGTATCTTTGTTGAGCCAACCAGAAAGGAAATAAGAGAGGAACTTGAGGAATTAGGCATTGATAAGGATAAGATTGAAGTTATAACTGAAGAAAGGTTAAAAAATAGAGTTAATCAGGCTATGCAAGGTATAGTTTATAATTTAAATACAATGCATTCAAGAGCTGGTTCTCAAGTACCATTTAGCTCGATTAATTTAGGAATTCCTAATTCAGATGATTCAGCATTAATTTGTGAAGCATTTCTAAAAGAATATGAAAAGGGGTTAGGGAAAGGAGAACAACCTATTTTCCCAAATATTATTTTTAGAGTTAAAGAAGGTGTAAATAGAGAGCCAGGAGATAAATATCACTATTTATATCAATTAGCTTGTGAAGTAGCAGCGAAAAGAATGAATCCTACATTTATGAATATAGATGCAGATTTTAATAAAGAATATTATGATGCGGGATATATGCCAGCAACTATGGGATGTAGAACTTATTTAATGAAAAATGTTAATGGTGAGCCTGGATGTAAAGGAAGAGGGAATATAGCTCCTGTTACAATTAATTTACCAAGAATCGGAATGCAGGCAAAAGGGGATATAGAAGAATTCTTTAATATATTAGAAATGAGATTACAATTAGCTAAAGAGTCACTATTGCATAGATATAGTATTTTAAAGAATCTTAGAATTAAAGATTTACCTTTTGTAGGAGGACAACAATTATTAAAGGGAGCCGAGGGGCTATGCCAAGATGATTCCATTGAACCAATATTGAAGCAAGGTACATGGGGAATAGGATTTATAGGACTTGCAGAAACATTAGTTGCTTTAATAGGATATCATCACGGAGAAAATAAAAGAGCAAGTGAATTAGGAATTGAAATTATTACTTATATTAGGAACTTTACAGATAGAGCGATTGAAGAAACTAAACTAAATTGGAGTTGTTATGCTACTCCAGCAGAGGGACTTTCTGGAAAGTTTATAAAGAAAGATAAGAAGATATTTGGCGTAATTAAAGGTGTTACAGATAAGGATTACTATACAAATAGCTATCATATACCAGTGAATTATCCTATATCAATAAAGGATAAAATAGATATAGAAGCACCTTATCATAAGCTTTGTAATGCGGGACATATAAGCTATATAGAAGTAGATGATAAGCCTTCTGGAGAAGTTATAATGAATATATTAGATTATGCTTATAAGAATACTAATATTAGTTACTTAGGTATTAATTTCCATATAAGATATTGCAAGAATTGTGGAGAATACTTAAATAGCAGTGAAAGAAAGTGCTGTAAATGTGGAAGTGAGGATATCCAAGGTATTTCTAGAGTAACTGGATATTTAAGCCTAGATGAGAGATTTGGACCAGGAAAATATCAAGAAAGAGCAGATAGAGTATCTCATTCCGGAAAAAAGAAAAATTATAATGTGCTTTAATGCATAAATATAAGAAACGATATAGTCTTTTGTATAAGGCTATATCGTTTTATTTATATCTACAAATGCAGGATTTTTTTATTATGTTGCAGAAATTTGAATAAAATATATCGGTTAATATAAATTAAAGAATAAAAGTGAAATAAATATATTAAAACTTGCAATTTTCGTAAAAATAAAAGGAATTTAACTTGTTTGTAAATCATATATATGGTAAAATAACTATTAATAATTTTCAGAAAATAGTGAATATTAAATTGGGGCAAGCCATAAAAAGTAATAGATAATCTTAAAAGGGGGAAGCTTATGTCAGTAAAAAATACAAAAAAAGGCAATGAGGTCTTCATTGTAGATACTACATTAAGGGATGGAGAACAAACAGCAGGAGTTGTTTTTGCTAATGACGAAAAGGTAGCTATAGCGAGGATGTTAAGTGAACTTGGAGTTGATCAACTTGAAGTTGGTATCCCTACTATGGGTGGGGATGAAAAGGAAGCAATTAAAAAAATAGTAAAAAGTAATTTAAAATCAAGTATTATGGCCTGGAATAGAGCTGTAATAAAGGACATAGAAGAATCAATAGATTGTGGAGTTGATGCAGTAGCTATATCTATTTCCGTATCTGATATTCATATTAAGCACAAACTCAAAACATCTAGAGAATGGGTATTAGAAAACATGGTTAAATCAGTAGAGTTTGCAAAGAGAAATGGCTTATATGTTTCTGTAAATGGAGAAGATGCATCAAGAGCAGATCGAGACTTTTTAGTACAATTTATTGAAGCAGCAAAACAAGCTGGTGCAGATAGATTTAGATATTGCGATACAGTTGGTATAATGGAACCATTCAAAATATGTGAAGATATAAAATATCTTTATTCAAAAACCCATTTTGATATAGAAATGCATACACATGATGACTTTGGAATGGCTACTGCAAATGCTTTGGCAGGTATCGTGGGAGGAGCATCTCATGTTGGCGTTACAGTTAATGGACTTGGTGAAAGAGCCGGTAATGCTGCATTAGAGGAGGTTTTAATGGCTTTATTGTTTCTTCATAACTATGAGGGAAGTATTAATACTACTATGTTTAGAGAAGTTTCTGAATATGTATCTAGAGCTTCAGGTAGAGTGCTTCCATCATGGAAGGCTATAGTTGGTGATAATATGTTTGCACATGAATCAGGCATTCATGCAGATGGAGCTATTAAGAATCCTAAGAACTATGAAGCTTTTGATCCAGGAATAGTTGGACTTGAAAGACAAATAGTTATAGGCAAGCATTCTGGTAAGGCTGGCATTATTAATAAGTTTAAAGAATATGGAATAGTGTTAGATGATATTTCAGCTCAAGGAGTTCTTCAAATGGTAAGAGCAACTTCAGTAAGATTTAAGAGAAGCTTATTTGATAAGGAATTAGTACAGATATATAAGGAATACTTAAGATTAAAAGAAGAAAATGTAAATTAGAAAAGGGGGCAATAAATAATGGGGGACAACTTAGTATATAAGATACTAAAAAGTCATTTAGTTGAAGGTTCAATAGAGACAGGTAAAGAAATAGGAATTAAAATAGATAGAACATTAACACAAGATTCTACAGGAACTATGGCTTATTTACAATTAGAAGCCATGGGTATAGATAAGGTTAGGACAAAAAAATCTGTAGCATTTGTAGATCATAATATGCTACAACAAGGTTTTGAGAACGCTGATGATCATAAATTTATTCAAACTGTAGCATCTAAATATGGTGTTTATTTCTCGAAGCCTGGTAATGGAATATGCCATCAAGTTTTTTTAGAAAGATTTTCGGTTCCAGGTGATACCCTTATAGGATCAGATAGCCATACACCAACATCAGGAGGTGTAGGTATGCTTGCGATGGGAGCAGGTGGACTTGATGTTGCATTAGCTATGGGGGGAGGAGCCTATTATATTACTACTCCAAAGGTTTGCAAAATAAATTTAGTTGGTAAATTACAACCTATGGTAGCAGCAAAGGATATTATCCTTGAAGTTTTAAGACGATTAACAGTTAAAGGTGGAGTTTCTAGAGTTTTTGAGTATGCTGGAGATGGAGTTAAGACATTATCTGTTCCACAAAGAGCTACAATTACAAATATGGGTGCTGAATTAGGAGCTACCACATCGATATTCCCTAGTGATGAAAATACATTAGAATATTTCAAGGCACAGGGAAGAGAAGATGATTGGATTGAGTTTAAAGCAGATGAAGATGCTGTGTACGATGAAGAAGTAACAATAAACTTAAATGAACTTAAGCCTTTAGCTGCTAAGCCACATAGTCCAGATAATGTGGAAGAAATAGAGAGTATCGGGAAAATAAAAGTTGATCAAGTAGCAATAGGAAGTTGTACGAATTCTTCTTATGAAGACCTAATGAGAGTAGCTAAAATACTTAAGGGAAAAAAGGTGCATAACGATGTAAGTTTAGTTATAGCACCAGGATCAAGACAGGTTATGGAGATGATAGCTAGGAATGGAGCATTAGCAGATATAATAAGTGCTGGTGGAAGAATATTAGAAAATTCATGTGGGCCATGCATAGGTATGGGGCAAGCACCGGGAACTAATGGTGTATCTTTAAGAACCTTTAATAGAAACTTCTATGGAAGAAGTGGAACGTTGACGGCTAAAGTTTATTTAGTAAGCCCAGAGACAGCTGCAGTTTCTGCTATAAATGGAGTGCTAACAGATCCAAGAGAGTGCAATGTAGATATATCAGTAGAAATGCCAAAGGAATTTTTAATAGATGATTCAATGATAATTGAACCTGCGAAGAATGGAGAAGAAGTAGAAGTAGTAAGAGGACCGAATATAAAACCATTCCCAGTAAACAAGCCATTGGGAGATGACCTAGATGGAAAAGTATTAATAAAAGTAGATGACAACATTACTACAGATCACATTATGCCTTCTAACTCTAAATTATTGCCATTTAGATCAAATATTCCTTATTTGGCTGAGTATTGTTTTAATACAGTTGATGAGGAATTCCCTAAACGTGCAAAAGAAAATAATGGTGGAATAATAGTAGCAGGCAACAATTATGGGCAAGGTTCTAGTAGAGAGCATGCAGCTCTTGTACCGCTATACTTAGGAGTTAAAGCTGTAATCGCTAAATCTTTTGCAAGAATTCATAAGGCAAATCTTATTAATAATGGGATAATACCGATGGAATTTGAAGCAGAAGTAGATTATGATAAAATTGAACCTTTAGACGAACTTGCAATAGCTGATATTCAATCTGCTTTAGTTAACGGGAAAACTATAGTTAAAAATATTACAAAAGGGAGTTTCTTTAATGTATATATTAATTTAACAGAAAAAGAAATAAACGTAATAAAATCAGGTGGAAGGCTAAATTATGTTAAGTTAATAGGATAATATCTATAAAATAGCATGCAAAGTGATTATTTCATTTTACATGCTATTTTTATCTTTCTTATTGGGATATAATTTAATAAAGGGATAATATGAGGAGGATATATGAAAAAGAGAAGCGTACTTATTTTATTTATAATACTTTTAATTACGGCCGTAGCAGGTTTTTATTATATTCCTAAGTTGGGAGAATTATTAAGTGGATATAATAATGAAAATATAAATGAAGATATAGGAAAAGAAATTGAGCCTATTGAAGAAGAGAAAGAAGATAAAATTACCATAGAAATAGCAGCTACAGGAGATGTTTTAATACATAAAGAAATATTAGAAACACAGTATGATGCGGAAAGTGATTCATACGATTTTAAGAATACACTACAATATGTAAGAGAGTATTTAACTAATGCTGATTTAACAATATCAAACTTGGAAGGTACATTATCAGGAATTGAAAACTATGGTTTTTCTGGATATCCAAGCTTTAATGCTCCAGATGAATTAGCTGATGCTATGAAGTGGGCAGGGATAGATGTAGTTAATAATATGAATAATCATTCATTAGATAGAGATATCAGGGGATTTTATAGGACTAGAGAAACTTTAGAGGATAGAGGATTTGACATAATAGGTACTAGGTCAACTGCAGATGATCCTAGATATATAATAAAAGATGTTAAGGGAATAAAGGTTGGAATAATATCATACAGCTATGCTATGACTGCTGAAGGAGGAGTTAGGGGATTAAATGGAACTCCGATATCAAGTGAGGTTTATCCTTTAATGAATACCTTCAGAGAAGACTCTTTAGAAGATGATTTTAGTGCTATGAAGGAAGAAATAGATAAAATGAAGTCAGATGGAGCGGAGGTTATAATATTCTATATGCATTGGGGAGATGAATATGAGTTAGAGCCAAATGAAACTCAATTGGAAATAGCTAAATTCTTAGCTAATAATGGAGTAGATATAGTTTTTGCAACTCATCCACATTCATTACAACCTATAGATGTTATAAAGTCAGATGATGGGCTTAAAGAAATGCCTGTTATTTACTCTATGGGAAACTTTTTATCTAGCCAAAGAACCGAGAGAATAGAAAATCCTTATACTGAGGATGGAGTTATTGTATTTGTTAAAATTAATAAAGATGAAGATACTGGGGAAATAAAAGTTGAGTATCCAACATATTTACCAACTTGGGTAAATTGGTATGGCAAGGATGGAAAACTATTTTATGAAGTAGTGCCAGCAACTATTAATGATGCTTCTTATTTAACAGAAGAAGGAAAAACTAGAGTTGTAGAATCTTTAAATAGAAGTAAGAGCATAATAGAATCTTATAGTGATAAAATAAAGATAATAGAATAATTTAAAGGGGATGTAATTTTTGAGGGACACTATTAGATTAGCAGGAATAGCATATGAGAGCTTAGTTAATGGACCAGGAATAAGGCGAGTATTCTTTTCACAAGGATGTAATCATAATTGCAGAGGGTGCTTTAATCCAGAAACCCATGACTTTTCAGGGGGAGAAGAAAGAAATATTAATGAACTTATAGAAGATGTATATAAAAATCCTATGATTAAGGGAATAACCTTTAGTGGAGGAGATCCCTTTGAGAGAGCTGAAGAATTTGCATATATGGCTAAAGCATTTAAGAAAAGAAATTTAAATATTTGGAGTTATACAGGATATACCTTTGAATATATAATTAATAATTTAGATAAGAGAAATGGATGGAAAGAGTTAATTAATAATTTAGATGTATTAGTTGACGGAAGATTTGAAGAAGATAAAGCTGTTGAAGGCTTGAAATTTAGAGGTTCAAGTAATCAAAGGATAATTGATGTAAGAGAAAGTTTAAGGACTGGAGAAATAGTTATTTTAAATTTTTAAACTTGTTTTATTTTATTTAAAAGAATATAATTATCAAAAAAGAATATTATAGTATTCGTATATGCTTGAAAATATGGTTCAAGTGTTTCTACTAGGAAACCGTAAATATCCTAACTACGAAGAAAGTATTGCATGAATTTTCTTGGCTTTATTGCTAAAAAATATAAGAAGGACAAGCTTATAGAATACTATATTTTAAGTAGTAAAGGGGAGAATATACATGGAATTATTAAAGGAAATGATAAGAACTAAAGGAAAAGTAAGAGAAGGGAATATATTAAAGGTTGATTCCTTCTTAAACCATCAAATGGATATAAAATTTCTAAATGAAGTTGGTAAGGAATTTAGAAAAAGATTTGAAGGTGAAAAAATAGATAAGATACTAACAATAGAAGCATCAGGCATTGGAATAGCTACTATTGCTTCACAATACTTTGATTATGTACCAGTTGTATTTGCAAAGAAGGCTGAAAGCTTAAACTTAGATAAGGAAGTATATGAAGCAGAAGTACATTCTTTTACTAAAAATAAAACATACAAGGTTAGAGTAGGTAAACAGTTCTTAAATGAAGGAGAAAATATCTTAATAATAGATGACTTCTTAGCTAAAGGGTGTGCAACTAAGGGAATGATAGATATTATTAATCAATCAAAAGCAAACTTAGTTGGAATAGGAATAGTAATAGAAAAAGGCTTCCAAGAAGGAAGAAGCCTTTTGGAAGAAATGGATGCTAGAGTTGAGTCTTTAGCAATCATTGAAAAGTTTGAAGAGGGAAAAGCCATTATAAAGAAAATTATTTAAAATAAAAGTTAAAAATTAAGGTAGGGATTTAAATTATAATTGAATTTCTATCTTTTATTTTTTATTTATAAATATATTATATATATTTATAAAAATTAGGTATGAATATATTTTTTTCTGCTGAATAATTTCTATATATGTATAAAAATGGAGAATAAAAATTTATTTTATTTACACATTATTACAAAAAAATATAATTTACATAATATAATATTAAATGACAAGCTTGTTTTAATATTAAACTGTAGGAAAGATCAAATGGGGTTATTATTGATTTAAAATAAAAATTATTAAATTAATAATAATCTTAAAACTATGATTTAATAAAAGGTAATATTTCTGGAATTATGGATACGTATTCACTTTTCAAAGTAAATAATCAGATTAAAATTAATATGTTAATGGGGGAGATTATAATGAAGAAAAAAATAATTGCGGCTATATGCTTAGTTTGTTTATCAGTCCCAGTCATTGCGAGTGCAGGAACTACAGGTTGGGTGAATGGTTATTTAAATAATCATTCTATTAGAGCAAAATTAGAAGGATACAATGATACAGGTATTGCAAGGACAGAACTCGTAAGCTGTACTGGTGGGAATTGTACACATGGGTTATATACTTATATTGAAGGTATATCATCAAATGGAGCTTTAATTAGACCAGGAGTAGAGGAATGGGAAAGTAATGCATATGCTACAGGATATATAAGTCAATATGTTCCTGGAGCAGCTTATTTTAATAGTAGACATTCTACTGTAACTAATGATTCAAGCAAATATTTACAAATACACAATAATTAATAAAAGATAATATTTATAATGGAAACGTACTGTAGGTATGTTTTCATTATTGAAAGGTAAAGCAATGAAGAAAAATAAAATAGGTTTTAATATACAAACATTTAATTTTCCAATAGTATTGGGATTTACTGTTTCATTAATTTCATTATTTATTGCAATATCATTGTTTAAAACTAATTTTGATTTTTTTAATGATACAAATATATATTGGAATAATAAAGTTAGTTTAAATATAAAAATGAAGTCTAAAATTAATAGTAATAGTTTTTACAAAAAATTAAATGAAGGTGGAATATATTATTTAAATCAAGATGAAATATATAAAAGAGACATTAAGAATATTAATTATGTAAAGGGAATACATGATATTGATTTAAGTGAAATAATACCACTATATTCGGGTGAATTTTTAAATGAAGAAGAAGTAAATTCTGAAGAAAAAGTTGTAATGATAGGTAAATATCTAGAAAAATTTACTTATAAAAAAGATGAGAAGATTTACATAGATATATACAATGAAGAATATGAGGTTAAAGGATTTATTGGAAGAAAAGGTGAGAGTAAATATTCTATATATATACTTATGCCAAGTAAGACATATAATAAGGTGCTTAATACTGAAGAGACAGATAGTTATGTTATAGAAGTAGACAAAAAAACAAACAAGGAAATAGTAGATAAAATTAACAATATCTTTAAGGATGACATAATTGATATAAATGTCAATTATACACAATTAAATAAGCCTATTGCAAAAGCTTTTGAATTAGAAAAAAATATATTAACAAACTTAAGTATAGCTATAATTTTTTCAATAGTTTGTAGTATTACATTTGTTTTACTATGGGTTGGGAAAATTAGTAAAAATATTTCGATAAGAAAAGCATTAGGAGCCAATGGAAATGACATATTTATGTTTGTGTTTAAAAATTTAACCCAAATGCTTATTATTTCAGTAATTATTGCTTTGATATTATCTTATGGACTATTAAGTATAGCGATAAGATATATAGCTATTTTTTCAATAAGTTTAAACATAAGTGTTATTTTGCAGTCAATTTTAATGTTAATTATACTTATAATTATACTAAGTAGAATATTATTAAAAAAGTTTTCGAAAATGGATATAAGTAATTTATTAAGGAGTTAGAAGAATGAAAAATAGATTTAGCGCAATAAATATAAAACCTATAGAACTCCTGTTTATAACAATAATATGTAGTTGTACTATATATTTTATATTTTCAACTATATCACAAGTAAATTTTAAAAGTGATATATTAAAAAAATATGAAAAAAATTATCCGCTTGATAGAGGAATATTTACAAGTTTTAGTGAAGTAGTAGATAATGAAAGGCTCATTATTAAAGAAGATTTAGATTTAAAGTTAGAAAGAAATATATATAGTTTTTTTAGTAGTCAAAAGGATATAATAGATAAAATATATTTTAATAATTTAAAAATATATCCAATGGACGTTATGAATATAAAAAAAGAATCAAGCAAGGATTTAAAATTAAATGGAGATAATGAAATTTTAAAATTTTTTTGTATTAATAAGGACTATTATATTGATTATATAAAGGACTATATAGATGGGGTAGGATTTAAAGATATAGACTTTAAAGGAGATGGGATAAGGACTCCTATTTTACTAGGGAGTGATTTTAAAAATATCTATAAAATAGGAGAAATAATTCAAAATGAAAAAACTAAGGAAACCTTTGAAGTTAGGGGATTTATTAAAAAAGATAAATTTATATTTTCTATGACTGGTAGTCCTGCATATGGAATGGAAAGTTTAAATAATTCAATAGTATCTACATATAATGAAGAAGGTCTAGAAAGAGCCATGAAAAAGAATTTATCAATGAAAAATGAAAAGGATATTATGGACGAAGATGCTGTATTAATTTATGATTTAACTAAAATAATACCAAGTATAATTCTAAAGGTAAGTCCTGAGTATGAATTAGACCAAGCTATGAAGGAATTAGATAAAAGACTTATAAATAATGGGTTATCTGTAGAATTATTATCTATGAAAAGTGACATAGACACGTTTATAGAGAGATTCAATCATGAAATTTCATTTAATACATTAATATTATCTGTTTTTGGAATACTCTCAATAATGGTAGTTTCAACAATAATTAATTATACAATTCAAAAGTTTAAATATAATATAGGTATATTATATTCAATAGGAGCTACAACTAAGGATATATTAAATATATTTTTTAGTAAAATAATACAAATATCTGTTATTGCATTAGTATTTGGTGGAATATTGTATGTAAACATAAGAAAATCTGTATATTTATTCTTTGTAAATGAAATAAGGATTGAATACATAATATATGGTTCTATTTTGTATATGAGTATAATATCTGTTTCATTTATAGCTCCAATTATAAAAATGAGAAAATACGAACCTATGGATTTGTTAAAGGGTGGAAGAGAATGATTGAATTAAAAAATATATTTAAAATTTATGGAGAAAAAGATTCTATTACAAAAGCACTAGATAATATTAATTTAAAAATAAATGATGGAGATTTTATTAGTATAATGGGACCTTCAGGATGCGGGAAAAGCACTTTGCTAAATATATTAGGGTGTCTTGATATCCAAAGTAATGGAGATTATATTTTTAAGGATAATAATATTAAGGATAAAACAGAAAAACAATTAGCATTTATAAGAAATAGAGAATTTTCATTTATATTTCAAAACTTTTCTTTAATAAAAGAATTAAATGTAATTCAGAATATTATATTACCATTAGAGTTTAGTGGAAAAAGAAAAGTTGATTACGAAAAGATTAATAAATATATGGATGACCTAGGTATATCAGAATTGAAAGAACGTAAAACATACACACTATCGGGAGGACAACAACAAAGAGTTGCCATTGCGAGGGCATTAGTACAAGAATCTAATGTTATATTGGCAGATGAGCCAACGGGAGCGCTAGATCAATCAAACAGTATAGTAATTACTCAAATATTAAAGATGTTAAATGAAAGGTACAATAAAACAATTATTTTAGTTACTCATGACAAAAATGTAGCTAGTTGTGCAAATAAAATAATTGAGATGAAAGATGGGAAAATATTAGTATCTTAGTTTATAGTAAAAGGGCAAAACATATATGTGAGATTTGACTTTTTAGGTTTTAATCACTTAAATGAAGTTGGTAAAGAGTTTAGAAAAAGATTTGAAGGTGAAAAAATAGATAAGATATTAACTATAGAAGCATCAGGTATCGGAATAGCTGCTATTGCTTCACAATACTTTGATTATGTACCAGTTGTATTTGCAAAGAAGACTGAAAGCTTAAACTTAGATAAGGAAGTATATGAAGCAGAAGTACATTCTTTTACTAAAAATAAAACATACAAGGTTAGAGTAGGTAAACAGTTCTTAAATGAAGGAGAAAATATCTTAATAATAGATGACTTCTTAGCTAAAGGGTGTGCAACTAAGGGAATGATAGACATTATTAATCAATCAAAAGCAAACTTAGTTGGTGTAGGAATAGTTATAGAAAAAGGCTTCCAAGAAGGCAGAAATGTGTTAGAAGAAATAGGAGCAAGGGTTGAGTCCTTAGCTATAATTGATAAATTTGAAGATAGTAAAGTGGTATTTAAATAATTAACATATGTTTTTTTATAAGACTTAGCTTAAGCTGAGTCTTATTTTTATATTTATTAAAATAGTAGATTAATATTAATAAGTAACCTTAATATATAATTAATATATTGTACAAATTATTTACATATAATTTTTTAAGAATAATTAAATGACATTTATCACGATATCTCAATTATATTTATCTGTTAGAACATAGTCCTTTTCTTTATAATCTTCATTTTTTATCAATAATTTAAGTAGGGCATCCTTGAAAGCTTCTAATGAAATGTCTTCCTTTTAATTTAAAATATGAACAAGTATTTTTTTAAAAGTGATTCAAATCACATTTTTATTTATTTGAATTCTGTATTATAAAAGAAGGTTGATAAACACAATCAATACAAAATTACCAGGAGGGCTACATATGAAAAATATTGATAAGGTAACATTAGCTCAGGATATATTATGGGCTGGGAAAATAGATGACCGTGAGGTGCCATTCCACAGGCTTGTGCTGGCTAAAGGAACTACCTACAATTCTTACTTGTTAAAAACACAGAAGCCGACTGTCATTGATACGGTTGATATAGAATTTGGCGGTGAATTTGTAGAATATTTAAGAACACTTATTGACCCTAAAGAAATTCAATATATAGTTATTAATCATACAGAACCGGACCATTCAGGTGGACTAGCCTCTTTGGCAGCACAAGCACCTGAGGCGGTAATAGTTTGCACAGAAAAAGCAGTTATCGAACTACAAGAAATGTACAAGTTGCATGACCGTAAATTTTTAGTTGTTAAGGATGGAGATACCTTGGATATCGGCGGCAAAACATTATTGTTCAAAGAAACTCCATATCTTCATACAGAAGAAACAATGATTACATACTGCATTGAAGATAAAATTCTGTTCCCTTGCGATATCTTCAGTACACATGTAGCAAATTACAAGTTCTTTGATGATGCAGCAGATGGGGATATTACAGAAGATTTCATAGGTTATTACAATGTAATTATACATCCGCACCGCAGATATGTCGGCACATTAATCAGTGCGCTTAAGGGACTGGATGTACAAATGATTGCACCTTCCCATGGATATATTCTACGAAAAGATGTACAGAAATATATAAATTTATATGCTTCCATGAGTGCCAATACTGATATAGATAAGAAAGTAACAATTATTTATACAACTATCAAAACCAATACAAAGAAAATTGCAAATATATTAAAGGAAGCCTTTGAAAGAAATAGTATACAAGCAACTGTATTTAATGCTGATAAGTCAGACAAGGCAGAAATTCTTGCAAGTATCCAGGAAGCAGACGCTGTATTAGTGGGCAGCTCCACAAGATATGCAGATATGATTGGAAATTTGGAAGAGGTATTGGTTGCTATGAAAGCTATGAATCTGGAAGGAAAAATTGGTGCAGCCTTTGGTTCCTATGGTTGGAGCGGAGAAGCCATTGAAGTAATTCATGACTATTTACTTGAAACCAATATGAACGTTCTGAGCACCTCAAAGATAATTAAAACTACAGGGATGACACATGTAGAGTTCCCTGTCAGAGTCAGATTCTCTCCAAAGGGCAAAGAAGAAATAGTAGGGAACGCCGCAGGATTTATTTCAGATATGCTGCATAGTTCAATCTAATAACATAAGATAAGAAGGTGGAATAATGAGCAAAAACTATGTGATAATCGGTGGAGGTGTTGCTGCAGTCAATGCGGCAAAAGCTATCCGTGATATAGATGCAGAGGGCACAATCAAGGTTTTCGGTAAAGAAAAATCAATGCCTTACAATAGAATATATCTGTCAAAGGAGTTATTTTCAGATTTAGGGAGTGAGAAGAATCTTATTAAAAAAGAAAATTGGTTTAATAAGAATAATATTTCAGTGTCTCCCGATACAAAGATTACTGATATAAATACAGATTCTCGATATGTAGTTACTGCAGATGGAAAGCAGATACCTTATGATAAATTACTAATATGCACCGGTTCTAAAAATAGGAAGCTACCTGTGGAAGGTGCAGCGAAAAAGGGTGTCTTTACTATAAGAGAAATGCAGGATGCTGAGGATTTCAAAACCTATGTTGAGGATAAAAACCATACTTTGATCATTGGAGGAGGAATTCAGGGCCTTGAAACAGCTTGGTCATTGGTTAAGGCTGGTAAAACAGTAACAATTGTTGAAGCTGCACCGCGACTTATGCCTCGACAACTGGATGAGAGAACATCCGCACTGCTAAAAAATAAGATTGAGGCATTGGGGGTCAGTGTTTACGAAGATGCTTCCATAAAAGGAATTTTAGGCGATGATGAAGTTAATGGGCTACTGATAAATAACGGTGAGTCTATTAATTGTGACAGTATAATTTATTCCATTGGTATACAACCTGATATTGAATTGGCAGAGGCTACTTCAATTAAGACAAATAGAGGCATTATTGTTGATGAAGAGATGAGGACTAATGTTGAAGATATTTATGCTGCCGGGGATGCAGCTGAATTGAATTGTGAAGTTGAAGGGCTATGGGGCGCAGCAATGGAACAGGGAAAAGTTGCCGGACTGAATATGGCTTCTTCAAGAACCTCCTATAAAAAGGCCCTGCCAGTGACAATATTTAATGCCTTTAATCTGGAATTATTTTCAGCTGGCCTTGTAGATGAAAACAAGTGTGATGAATCGGTAATTGAAGATGACGGTAATGAAAGGTACACCAGAGTCTTTATAAAAGATAAAAAAATCGTTGGTGTGATTTCCCTGGGGGGGATTGATGCATTAACTCCATACACTAATGCCATAGAGGGTGAAATTTCACTGGATAGAATTGATTTAAACGGTATAAGTGTCAGTGAATTGATGAATGAACTAAAAAGAGAAAGTGGATTGAAAAAGTATGTTTGCAAACCCTGCGGTTATGTTTATGACCCTGAAAAGGGTGATCCGGATGAGGATGTTGAACCTGGAACAGCCTTTGAAGATTTGCCAGAAGATTGGGTATGCCCGGTTTGCGGGAAAAGCAAGGATAATTTTGCAGAGATAAAAGAATAAACACTAGTGGAAGTACCGAACAATGTGACGTTGTTCGGTACTTCTTTATTAATAAATTACTGCTGACAATCTTATATATGAGATGAAACCTTTAATTTCTTATTTGGATAAATATTATCTAAGATATCGGTTATGTTAAAGCTTTATTATTATGGTCCTCTTATAATAAGGCAATAAGAGTAAAATGAGGAGAATTTAAATTATAAGTAAAAAAATATATCAACTTGAAACTTTGACATGCCCCATCTATGTACTTAAAATTGAAGGGAATGTTAACTTAAATCATCAAATGGATATAAGATTTCTAAATGAAGTTGGCAAAGAGTATAGAAAAAGATTTGAAAGAGAAAATATCTTAATAATAGAGGATTTTTTAGCTAAAGGGTGTGCAAACTATTTAGATAATGCTTGTTAAAAAGAAATAAAGTGACATTTATCACTATTTATATTAATGAGTCACTAATATAATTTAAAACATAAAGTGCATTTAGGAGGAGTATTATGATTGCAAGTTTAAATGATGTAATTAAGCGTTATGGTGATAAGGTAATTTTAGATAATTTAAAATTTGATGTAAATGAGGGAGAAATCTTAGGATTACTTGGACCAAATGGAGCAGGGAAGACTACTGCTATTAGAGCTTTAGCTGGACTTATAGGAATAGATTCTGGTGAGATAGTCATGATTGGAGAAAGGCAAGAAGTAAATAATATAAAACTTAAACAAAATCTTGGAATAGTTACTCAAGAAGTTACTGTTTTTGAAGATTTAACAGCAGAAGAAAATATTAAATTTTTTGGTGGCTTATATGGATTAAAAGGAGAGAAATTAGAAAAAAGAGTTAAAGAAACATTAGAATTCGTAGGACTTTTAGAGCATAAGAAGCAGTTTCCTCCAAAGTTTTCAGGAGGAATGTCAAGAAGACTTAATATAGCTTGTGCTCTTGTACATGAACCTAAATTTATTATTATGGATGAGCCAACTGTAGGCATAGATCCTCAGTCTAGAAACTTCATTTTAAAATCTATAAAGGAATTAGCTAAGAAGGGAGTTACTATACTTTATACTACTCATTATATGGAAGAGGTTCAAAATATCTGCACAAGAATTCTTATAATGGATGAGGGAAGAATTATTGCCCAAGGGACCTTAGAAGAATTAGTAAGCCGTATTCAATATGAAGAAAAAATAAAAATGAATGTAGCTAATCCATCAGAAGAACTAAAGGATAAGCTTAAAGCTATACAAGGAATAAAAAATGTATATCAAAATGATTCAGAGTATATAATTGTTTCAAGTGCAGGTTCAGGAAACTTAAATAGGGTGTTAGAAGTAGCTCAAAAGTATGGAGGTGTTTCTGGAATTACGGCTGAAAAACCAACTTTAGAAGATGTATTTTTAACTCTTACTGGAAAAAAACTTCGTGATAAAGGAGATGAGTAAGATGAGAAAAGACCTATTTTTCCTTGTATTTAAAACTTATTTAAAGCGTATGACAAGAGATTTACTTGGATTATTTATTTTTACTGTTTTACCTATAATAATAATATTTATTTTAAGTAGTGTATATAAAAATAATTCTCCACAAGTACAATATGTTAATGGATTTAATATGACGACGACATATCTTTCTGTTGGTATGATGCTTATGTTCCAATTAAATAGTGGACTTTACGTTATAAATTATTTGAATTACGACCTTGAGAAATCTATGAAATGGAGACTTCAAGCAGGACCTTATCCTAAGTATGGATTTGCTTTTTCTTGTCTGATGGCTTCTTTAATATTTAATTATATTCAGGGATTACTTATAGTATTATTTACTTCTATATTTATGAAGGCGTATTGGGGAAATATTTTTGTTACACTTTTTGTAATTTTACTTATATCTTTAATTTCACAACTTATGAATATAGTCGTATTTTTTATAGTAAAAAAAATTGGTGTGGCAGAGAGCTTATCATGGTTTTTGGCATGGATAATGGCAGTTTTAGGAGGTCTTATGTTTGAATTACCTAAAAATGATTTCTTTTATTTTATGCAAAAATACGGAACTCCTTTTTCACTTGGAAAAACAGCTATTGCTTCTTCCGGTTTCATAGAAAGTTCTACTAGTGATTTATTAATAGCATTAGGAGCTTTAATTTTAATAGTAATACTTCTTATGTATTTAGTAATAATTATGGGAAAGAGGAAATTAGTATGACAATATTTTATTATACATTTATAAGAGTTTTAAGAAACAAACAAACTTTTTTTATCATAACATTGATTCCTATTATTATGATATTCATACCAATGCTTTGGAGAGAAAAGTCTTTATTAGGGCCTACCCTTTATGGAATAGTAATATTATATGGCGCATTTTTACTAGCTAAAAGCATTATGTCGGATAGGGTTAATGGTACAATCATACGTATTTTTTCAGCACCTATAAAAACTTATGAATATTTAACCCAAACTCTTTTAGCGTATTCCTTATTACTAACAGTTCAAATTGGTCTAATAATAATAATTGGAAAATTATTATATAATTGGGAATTAATTTTAGCTTTAAAACTCTTTTTATGTTATACTGTTTTTGCAACAACATCAATAGGATTTTCTATTGCTTGGAACTCTTTGTTTAGAAGCAAAATAATGTCTGATGCTGTGTTTAGTGTTGTTATAAGTTTGATGTCAATTTTAGGCGGAATATTTGTACCGATCAATTTACTTCCAGACGTATTTAAGAGGGTAGGTATGATATTCCCAACTTACTGGTTATCAAATGCCTTAATTAGTTTAAATCAAAATAATGATTTGCAAAATTATTTATTATCTATAGCAATACTGATGTTATTTACAGTTTTATATACCATTTTTGGAAGCAAACGAAGACTCGAATAGTTTTAATAAAGGTGATTCATATGAATGATAAAGTGTTTTTTCTTTCACCGAAAACCTACGCTTTAATATATAGGATAATAGGATTAATAATACTTTGGATAATTTGGATGAAAACTGATTCCAATCTATCTGGATTAATCGCTATACTTTTTATAATGATTTTAATGCTAATTAGATGGCGTTATAAAAAATTTAGGTGGACCTTAATTTTTGATAAGTGCATATATCTTCTAACTTCTATGTTTTGGGAAAATGCAGCTTATGGTCTAATAATTTCAGCATTTGATTCGGTATATTATAAAATATCCTGGTTATCTTTATTGTCAGTTATATATGCAGCTTATTATAAGCAAGACTATCTACTACTTATAATTATAATTCATAGTTTATTTTGTGGATTTATCTTAAGGGAATGGCAAAAGCAAAATGATGATAATATAACTAAAATAGATCTAAGGAATAAAAAGTTATATGAGCTTGAAATATTAAAAGATGATTTATTAACAGCAAATACACAAGTCGCAAGAATGGCAGAAGTATCTGAAAGAAGTAGAATATCAAGGGAAATTCATGATAATGCAGGACATGATATAATAGCTGCATATATGTCTTTGCAAGTTGTTGAGGAATTAATATCCAATGAAGATTCTAATACTAAAGAGATGTTTTCAGAATCTATGAAACGATTGGAAACTGGGATTACTAAAATTAGAGACACAGTTCATAATTTATCACCTTTAACATCTATAGGAGTAGATTATATTAAAGATTTATGTGAAAAATTCCCTTTATGTCCTGTTAATTTAGATATATATGGGGATACATCAAAAATTCCAGTTTATTTATGGAGCATAATTGAACCATGTGTAAAAGAATCATTAACTAATATTACAAGGCATTCTAATGCTAAATATGTAATGGTGACCTTAGATATTACTCCTTATATAGTAAGGCTTAGTATTGAGAATGATGGAGTAAAGAAAAAAATAAATACTAGAGGAATAGGTATTAAAAATTTAATACAGCGAGCTAATGCAGTAGGTGGAAATATTTCTATAGATGTTTCAAATGTTTTTCGCTTAGTTTGTGTATTACCTATGGATTAAGGGAGGAGCCTTATGAAGCTTATAATAGTAGATGATGATAAGTTAATATGTAAAAGCCTAGAAGTTATGCTTTCAAAAGAAGCAGATATAGAAGTAATAGGAATAGCTAGTAATGGATTAGAAGCTATGGATTTATGTAAAAAGGAAAATCCGGATATTATTTTAATGGATATTCGTATGCCAGATGTAGATGGAATTCAAGCAACTCATTTAATAAAAAAGCATTATCCTAAAGTAAGAATCATGATGTTAACTACTTTTCAAGATAAGCAAAATATACAATCAGCATTAAAGGCTGGAGCAGAAGGATATCTTTTGAAAACAGATAAGATTTCTAATATTGCAGAGAAACTAAGAATATTCTATGAAGGTGTAACAGTTTTAGATAAAGATGTTTTAAGTAACCTTACAAACCCTGATAAGACTATTTTAGAGAAGCTTACTCCAAGGGAAAAGGATGTTATCTTGCTAGTTTCTGAAGGGCTCACAAATAAAGAAATATCATCACAGTTATTCTTAAGTGAAGGTACAATTAGAAATATAGTATCTGTTATAATGGATAAATTAGGAGCAAAAAATAGAACTCAATTAAGTAATATAATTAATGAAAATAATTAAAATAAATAGGAATTCAGCTAATGGCTGAATTCCTTTCTTAATTTATAAAATTATTTATTATTAAAAAGAGCCTTAAATTCCTCTGGAATTTGTAAAACCTCTTCACTATTACCTCTTACTTATTAAGATAATATTCCATAACATTTTTCACCTTAGGTATAGTAACATGACTGCCGCCTCTATCTTTTACATCTTCAATTAGCATAGCAATTGAAATTTTAGATGAAAATGGATCAGTAGAAACGAACCAGCCATTTTCAATTCCATTTACATCATCTTGAGATTCTTTTATTTCAGCAGTACCTGATTTACCAGCAACTCTATGGCCAGAAACAGCTCCATCAGCAAGAGTAGCACCAGCATCATTTACAGAGGCTGTAAATGCATCAATTAAAACTGGTAAGTTGTTTTCTGATATTAAACCTTCTTTCCATACATTAGCTTCAGAGTTTTCACTTATAACTAATCTAGGTTGCATCATATTACCTTGATTTGATAAGGTACTATAGAATAATGCTATATGAAGTGGTGTTACCATAACTTCACCTTGTCCATATGATGTATCAGCAAGAAGAATATCTCTATTTAAATCTCCATCATTTGAAATCTGAGTTGACTCCATAGGATATTCAAAATTTAAATCTTCACCTATACCAAAAGATTTAAGTCCATTTATATATTTTTCACTTCCAAGATCGAGGGCTACTTGAGCATAATAAATATTATCTGAATGATTAGCAGCAACTTTTAGGTTAACTCCTATTCCTGGATCTGTAACCCTGGTTATTTTATAATCTCCCCAAGAACTATCTTTTTGCCAAGTTAAACCCTTAATATCTTTTGCTTCATTAGGGTCTAAAACACCATTCTCTAAACCTATGATAGAAGTTAATAATTTTATAGTTGAGCCAGGTGCATAAGTTTTATTAAATCTATTTATTTCATCAGCGTTGTTAGTCTCCTCCCACTTAGCTTCTTGAGTTTTGCTTATATAAGTAGTAAATGTATTTGAATCATAGGAAGGAGCACTTACCATAGCTAGAACTTCACCAGTTTTAGGATTGACAGCAGTAGCTGCACCTTTTTCTCCTGACATTTCACTATAGATTTTATTTTGAAGATCATAATCTACTGATAAAGTAATGTCTTTTCCATCTTTAATTTCTTTACTAGCTATAGTTATTTCATCCATACCACGTTCTATATAAATTTCAGAAGCATCTTCACCTTTTAGTGTATCTTCGTACACTTGCTCTAAGCCAGCCTTACCAATAAGGCTCGTATCATTATAGCCTTTATCTGCATTTTCCTCTAATTCTTCAGCAGTAATACTTCCTATATATCCAATAAGCCTTCCAAAGGATTCTCCGCCATAATATATTCTTCCTATTTTTTCTTTTAGAAGGATTCCATCAGTATCTCTATTTTTTAGTGTAGCTATTCTTGGATCAGTAGTTAATATATCTACTAAGGGGATGAAGTGCTCTGGATTAGTGTTAGCTTGAAGTTTAGTAGTGATATTATCTTCACTTATATCTAACGCAGTAGCAATTTCAGTAATTTTAGATTCTATATTTGATTTATTAAAGTTAGCAGGATAGATTCCAACTGTATAAATAGTGCCATCCTCTGCTAGTACTTTTCCGTTTCTATCAAGAATATTTCCCCTTTTAGCTTGAGTTGTTGAAACTCTGATTTTATCATCCTTGACCATATTAGGGAAAATTAAGCTCTCGTCCCATTTTACCTTATACTCTTTATCTTCTTTTAACAAAGTTAATTTATATTCAGTAAGATTAATATTACCAGTTATTGTATCCATATTCAGAGTAAATGGTATGATAATAACTCCATCTTCTTTTATCTTTTCGTCATTAACCTCAAATGTTAAGTTATTAGCACTTATTGCAGTAAAAATATTAGTATATCTTGAAATAAAATCTTCTTCTGATATGTATTCCTTTGATTCATTAGTTAACATTTCATACATAGCAGAATAATCTGCTTGGACCCATTTTTCAGTAAAACTATTAAATGACTTTTCAGCTTTACTCATGCTAGTGCATCCATTAGATATTAGCATAAAGCTTAGAAGCAATGAGAAAACTACAATTAACTTAAAATTATTTTTGAATTTCATACAGTATACCCCTTTTACATACATATTATTTTATATTATATCACTAAACTAAATTACTAAACATAAATTTGCAAATAAAAAAGCGCCGAAGCGCTTTATAAATAAATGGGGGATGGGACCTGTATAAACAGGTATTGTATCTACATTAGTATTATTTACAGTAATAAGATTTCTATACATAAAAAATAATAAATTTTCAAAATTTATCATAAATAATAATTATTATTGATTGAATGCATTATCTCATAGTGGTATTATTAGTTAAAGAACATTTACGATGAGGTGATAAAATGAATATAAATTATAAAAAATTAACTTGTTCAACAGCAGATGCCTTAGTTATCTATTTACTAGAAGATAATTTACAAGTGTCAAATGAAGAGTTAAATAAAAATATAAAATTTGCAGAGGAAAAAGATTTATTTAATGGAAAGAATGGACAAGTTTATACTTTTACAAGACAACTTAATGATACTATTCAAACAGTATTTTTAGTTGGTTTAGGAAATGAGAAAGGCTTAAATTTAGAAAAAATTAAAGAAGCTACTGGAAAAGGAATTAAAAATATTAAGGCACTAGGTCTTACAAACATATTCTTAAGAGTTCCTCATACAGAGGTTATTAAGTTAGAAGAAATAATTAAGGCTATGTCAACAGCAGCTATGTTAGGTAACTATACATTTAATAAATATAAAACTGATGCTAAAGAAGAAAAGGAATTAAATGTTTCAATTTCTAGATGCGGAATAAAAGAAGCAACTAATGAAATAGAAGATGCAATTAATGAAGGTGTTGAAATAGCAAAGGGTATAATAATTGCAAGAGATTTAGTAAATGAACCATCAAATGTAATGTATCCAGAAACTTTAGCAGAAGCAGCTGTTAATATTGGTAAGGAAAGTGGATTTGAAGTAGAAGTTCATGGAGTTGAAGAAATAAAAGCTTTAAAAATGGAAGCTTTCTATAATGTTGCAAAGGGATCTTCAAAGGAACCTAAGCTTATCGTTATGAGATATTTTGGAGATAAAGATAATAGTGAAGAAGTTCTTGGACTTGTTGGTAAGGGATTAACTTATGACTCAGGTGGATATTCAATTAAGCCAAGTAATAGTATGAAGGATATGAAATCAGATATGGGTGGTGCAGCTTCAGTTATAGGAGCAATGTCTATAATTGCAAAAAGAGGACTAAAAATAAATGTAGTTGCAGTTGTAGCTTCTTGCGAGAACTTAATTTCTGGTAATGCATATAAGCCTGGTGAAGTAATTGGTTCTATGGCAGGAAAGACTATAGAAGTAGACAATACAGATGCTGAAGGAAGATTAACTTTAGTAGATGCAGTTCATTATATAATTAGTAAAGAAAATGTTAATGAAGTTATAGACTTAGCAACACTAACAGGTGCGGCTTTAGTTGCTTTAGGTGAAACTACTACAGCAGTAATAACAAATAATGATGGATTCTATAATGAATTAAAAGTAGCTTCAGAATATACTGGAGATAAGATGTGGCAATTACCTGCTTTTGATGATTATAGAAAATTAATTAAATCTGATATAGCAGACTTAAAAAATACTGGCGGAAGATTTGCTGGAACAATAACAGCTGGTCTATTTATAGAAGCTTTTGTTCAAGATAAGCCATGGTTACACTTAGATATAGCTGGAACAGCTTGGACTTCAAGTAATAGTGACTTAGGAGTTAAAGGTGGAACAGGAGCTCCAGTTCATACTTTATATGAATTAGCTAAGAGAAGAAGCAAGTAGTAGTTAATAAGTAAGAAGTAAAAGTTAAAAGTTTAAAAAGGTGCTCGGGTTTACCCGAGCTTCTTAATTTATGTAGACTTAAAAATAGATTATATATTTTTCAATTCAAGTTTATTGACAAGCTTTATATTAAAATCTATATTAAAGTAATATAGAGTAAGATAAAATTAGTGTAAGGAGAATTAAGATGAAGAAAAAAGTAGCATTTATTTGTGTCCATAATTCTTGTAGATCTCAAATGGCAGAAGCATTAGGGAAGTTATATGGAAGTGAAGTTTTTGAAAGTTACTCAGCTGGAACTGAAACTAAACCTCAAATTAATCAAGATGCAGTAAGAATAATCAAAGAATTATATAACATAGATATGAATGAAACTCAAAAATCTAAACTAATTAGTGACATACCAGAGACAGATATAGTTATAACTATGGGATGTAATGTAGTATGTCCAGTAATGCCAGCTAGTCATATAGAAGATTGGGGACTAGAAGATCCTACAGGTAAGTCTGATGAAGAATTTATTAAAGTTGCTAAAACTATAGAGGAAAAAATTAAGGATTTAGCAAATAGAATAAAAGATAAGGAAATATAAAATATATTATAATGGGTGGTGTAATTCCACCTATTATAATATATTTGAAAATTCGTTTATAAAATCATAAATACAACGTGTTATACCTCCAAATAAATTAGATTTTCCATCTAAGTTATTTGGTAAAAGAGTAACATCCTTTGAAAAAATTGAATTTATTTCATTATTAATTAAGGTTAGGTATTCAGGTATATAATCTATTAATTCACTATGTATAAATATATTATCTGGAGCGAATAAGTTAAATACATTAGTTATGCCCGTAGCCATTAACTTTATGTTATTTGAAATAATATCAATAGCCTCAATATCATTAGAATTATATAGCTTACAAAGTTCTTTTATTGTCTTAATTTTGAGGCTTGATTTTTTATTAAAGTCTTCTAGTAAAGCTGGAATAGAACAATACTGTTCAAAGCATCCATAATTACCGCAAGGACATTTTTTACCATTTGGAATAAGTACCATATGTCCTATCTCACCTGCACGACCTTCAAATCCAGTATATAGTTTTTCATTAATAATAATTCCAGCACCTATTCCTGAATGAACATTTATTACTATAGAATTTTTCAATGATTCCTTAGAATTTTCGAATTCTCCAACTGCAGCTAAATTAGACTCATTTTCTAAATGAAATGAGATATTTGGCATAATTTTAGATAATTCCTCTTTTATATTTATTTCATCTAAATCATAGTAAGGTGTGAATTTAATAGAATCGTTATATACTCTACCATGAATAGCAAGGCTAACCCCTATTAGACCATAAATATATTCTTCTGTATAATTTTCTAAAGATTTAATTATATCAGTTATAGTATCAATGACGTTATCTTTGTTAATTGATGTTTCAAAGTGATTATAAGCTAAAATATTTTTATTTAAGTCAGTAAGTAAATAACTAACATAGTCTATACCTAAATCTATTCCTAAACTTAAGCCGGCCTTCTCATTTATCTTAAGAAGAATAGGTTTTCTTCCACCGCTAGAGCTACCATTTCCAACACCTATTTCAGAAACTATATTTTTTTCTATTAATGAGCTAATAATTTCAGAAACACTAGCTTTATTAAGATTAATTAGCTTTGAAATATCTATTCTAGATATATTAGGATTATTAAAAAGTAAATTTAATATCTCAACTATGTTATCCTTTCTAATGTTAAATTTATTTTCCATTGTGTACCATCCTTATCGATTGTTTATAAATAATATAGCATAGCAATATAAAAAGTTCAAAAGCTATATTTGGATAAAAAAACGAAAAAATAGCCAATGTAAACATTGACATACTAAAAATAAGGGTGTATTATTAAGTTAGATAGGAAAACTAACTAATTAAATGAGGTGAGAATATGGGATTTTTTGATAATGTAGAAAAAATAAAATATGAAGGACCAAATACAGACAATATGTTTGCATTTCGTCATTACAATCCAGAAGAAGTAGTTTTAGGAAAGCCAATGAAAGAACATTTAAAATTTGCAGTTGCTTATTGGCATACTTTCTGTAGTGATGGTTCAGATCCATTTGGAAAAGGAACTAATCAAAGAAATTGGATAACAGATGATCCAATGCAAACAGCAAAAAATAAGGTTGATGCAAATTTTGAGTTGTTAGAAAAATTAGGAGTTGAATATTTCTGCTTCCACGATATGGATGTTGCTCCATTTGGAAATAGTTTAGAAGAATTCTTCCATAACTTAGATGTGATAACAGATTACATGAAAGAAAAGATGGACAAGACTGGTATTAAGCTTTTATGGAATACAGCAGATAGACATGCTAATCCTATATATGTTAATGGTGCTGCATCAAGTCCTAATATAGATGTTTATGCAATGTCAGCAGCTCAAGTTAAAAAGGGAATTGATATAAGTAAAAAATTAGGCGGTAAAAACTTTGTATTCTGGGGTGGAAGAGAAGGTTATGAAACTTTACTAAACACAGATATTAAATTTGAAGAAGAAAATATCGCAAGATTATATAAAATGGCAATAGCTTATTGCGAAAAGATTAATCATAAATTAACTTTCTTAATTGAACCAAAACCAAAAGAACCAATGACTCATCAATATGATTTTGATTCAGCTACAGCTTTAGCATTCCTTCAAAAATATGACTTATTAGGACACTTTAAGTTAAATATTGAAGCAAACCATGCAACTCTTGCTGGTCATACTTTTGAACATGAATTAAATGTAGCAAGAAACTACAATGCTTTAGGTTCAATTGATGCTAACCAAGGAGATGAGTTATTAGGATGGGATACAGATGAATTCCCAACTAACGTTTATAATACTACTTTAGCAATGCTAGAAGTATTAAAGAATGGTGGACTACATGATGGTGGAATAAACTTTGATTCTAAGGTTAGAAGAACTTCATTTGAGCAAGAAGATTTATTAATAGCTCATATTGCAGGAATGGACACTTATGCAAGAGGATTGAAAGCAGCAGCTAGAATAATTGAAACTGGATTCTTAGATAATGTTAAGAAAGAAAGATATTCATCTTATGATAGTGAATTAGGTAAACAATTATTAAACAATGAATTAGATCTAGAAGCTTTAACTAATCATGCATTAGCAGTTAAAGAAGTTAAGAATAAATCATCACATATTGAATTCGTAAAATCAAAATTAAATGATTTAATATACTAAAATTTAGGAGCTGTTTAACAGCTCCTATATTAAATAATTGGAGGATATTTTTATGGAATATGTTATAGGTTTGGATTTAGGAACAGGATCTATTAAAGGGATAGCTTTAAACAAGGCTGGTGAAGTAATATTAAAACATTCAGAGTCTTATCCTATATACAATAATAGGGAAGGACATTCTGAACAGGAGCCAGAAGATTGGTATAATGCTTCAGTTAAGGTTTTAGAAAAAATAACTAATGATTTAGGCGGGGATGGATTAAGAGCTATAAGTATATCAGGCCAAATGCATAGCTTAGTATTATTAGATAATGAGGATAAACCTATAAGAAGAAGTATTCTATGGAATGATACAAGAACTACTAAGCAATGTAAATATATAATGGATAACTTTGGAGAAAAAGTAATTGGAATTACAGGTAATAAGAGTCTTGAAGGATTTACATTACCAAAGGTATTATGGATAAAAGAAAATGAACCAGAAAACTGGGAAAAAACTAAAAAGTTCTGTTTACCTAAGGATTATCTAGTATTAAAATACACAGGTAATATATGTATAGATATTTCTGATGCTGCTGGAACACAAATGTTAGATATTAAAGAAAGAAAGTGGTCTGAAGAAATAGCAAATTTATTAGATTTAGATTTAGAAAAATATCCTAACATATATGATTCAACTGAATGTGTTGGAGAATTAAATGAAGAATTAATGAAAAAGTTAAATGCTAAGGGAAGCGTTAAGATTTTCCCAGCTGGATCTGATAATCCATGCTCAGCATTAGGATCAGGAATAATAAATAAAAATAGAGATTTATTAAGTATAGGAACTTCTGGTGTATATTTAAAATATGAAGAAGAGTATAAAAATTATAGTGGAAAGCTTCATATGTTTAATAATGTATTACCAAATAGCTATTACTCAATGGGGGTAACTCTTTCTGCTGGAGATTCCTTAAGCTGGTTTAAAAATACCTTTGCAAAGGATAAGGATTTTGATGAACTTTTAAGTGGAATATCAAATGTTGAAGCAGGCTCTAATGGATTATTATTTGCTCCTTATATAGTTGGAGAAAGAACTCCTTATGCAGATAGTAATATCAGAGGAACTTTTATAGGAATAGATAAAAGCCATGATTTTAATCATTTTGCAAGAGCTGTAATTGAAGGTATAACATTCTCATTAAAGGATTGCTTTAGTATTTATGAAGATGATAGTGAGAGAGAAATAATTTCAGTAGGTGGAGGAGCTAAATCTAAAGATTGGCTTCAAATTCAAGCTAACGTATTTAATAAGAAGGTAATATCTTTAAAAATAGAAGAAGGCCCATCTCTTGGAGCTGCAATTATAGCATCAGTTTCTTTAAATTGGTTTGATTCTTTTGAAGATGCTGTAAAAGTAATAGTAGAAGAAAAAGAATGTTATTATCCAAATGCAGAAGCAGTAGAAGCATATAAAGAAGCTTATTCTCGTTATAGAAGAGTATATGAAAATATAAAAAACATATAACTAAGGTGCTGGCGCACAGTGAGAATTAAAAAATGAAAGAATGAAAGAATGAAGGCAGAAACTCTTTGGAAGTTTCTGCCTTAATATATTTACATTATAAATTATCGTTTTCGATTGTTTACCACAGCTATTTTTATTAGTCTTTTTCTAATAAATAAGTTATTTAAAAATAAGTGAAAGTGGAATTATTAAAAGTAATAGATACATAAAGAAGAGAAGAAATTTTTCGAATGAAGATAACTTCCTTTTCTTATGGTCAATTATCTTAATGGATTTTTCATCTTTAAAATATTTAATTGCATCTAAAAATAGTTGCTCGGTTTTATTGCCAAAAGGTCTTGGATAAAATTCTTTGCCGTCTTTAAACTTGATACCTATTGTTTCACATTGATTCCACATATCAATTAAACTTTCTATATTTTCAATTTCATTTGAGTATCCTTCTTCTAGTAGATTATAAGTGCGGCCCATTTTATATATAAAGATTCTATAATCAGTAATGAATATTCCAAGGTATATGATAGGTTCAGCCCCCCAGGCTCCAGCCCAAACTCTATGAACATCCTTTTCAAAATAACTTTGAAGAGCGATGATTTTATATTTAATTTTCTCACCCTTAGATAATTTAGATATAACTATATTCTCTAATTCTAAAAATGCAATCTTTTTTAAGACTTTATCATTTTTTATTTTATAGAAATCTTCACCAATGGTATTTTCTTTTTCAAGTGATATATTTTCTAATTCTTTAATTTCATCATTAGAGTAGTCTATTGAGTTTAAAAGCCTTAATAAATCTTTATTTTCCATACTATTCACCTACAATCTTTTTTAATTTTTTTCTAGCTCTTGAAATTCTTGTGTAAATATAATCTTCCGTGCATTCTAATTCTAAAGCTATTTCTTTTATTGAAAAGCCTTCATAATATCTTTTAATTAATATAACTCTATCTTTTTCATCAATATTTTCTAGAAGTATATTAATCATTTCCGTATTTTCAAGTTTATCAAAGTTATCTTCTTCATTTGGAAGGATATTTGGAATGTATTCTACTGAATTATTCACTTTATAATTTTTACGTTTTATATCTAAGGCTTTGTATTTAGTAATAGATATTAACCAGTTCTTAAAGCATCCTTTTTCTTCATTGAAACAATCAATGTTAAACCAAATAGTAGTAAATACATCATTATAACATTCATCAATAAACTCTTTTTCATAGGGAGCATTTAGTATCTTAGATGAAATATAAACAACTAATTTACCGTAGCTATCCATTAATGTACAGAGACTGGTTTTATCCTTGTTTTTAATACCTTGAATCAGAGAGTAATCATTTGACTCCAAAGCAATCTCCTCCTTATTTATTCCTCTATATAATATTCGTTTAATATACCACTTTTCTGTCAATCAATTTATATATTTTACCATAATTTAGATTAATTGATTTTAATATTTTCTATTATTATAAATACAACAAAAATGTAAAATAAACTTGACACAAAAAGTAAAGCGAACTATACTATAATTGTAAAGGTAACTTTACAATTGGGGAGGTGTAAAGTTGAAGACTAGGATACAGGAATTAAGAAAAGAACGTAAGATAACACAAAATGAATTAGCAGATGCATTAGATGTAACTAGGCAAACTATAATATCTTTAGAAAGTGGAAAGTATAAGGCATCATTAGTACTTGCTCACAAGATTTCTCAATATTTTGGACTGAAAATAGAAGATGTATTTATTTTTGAGGGAGATGAAAATTTATGTTAGGTATGTTTTGTAGTAGCAACTGTAAAACTAATGAAGAATATAAGAGAGTTATAAAAGGAAGGATATTAATATTTATAGGACTAATAGTTCTTGGGGGAATAACATTATTTGTAACACTTTTAGGAGATAGATATTTAAATTTGAAGATTGATGAAAGTATGATATCAACTTACTCAGGCTTTGGAACAGGGCTAACAGTAGTAGGTGTAATACTTTTAATAAAAAACATTTCAATTTTAAATAATGAAGAGAAATTAAGACAGGTTCGCATTAGTAATACTGATGAAAGAATTAAAGAGATAAGTTTAAAGGTTTCAAAAGTTGGCTTAGGATTTATGTTAGTAACTATGTATTTAGTAGGTTTAATTGGGGGACTATGGTATCCAGTAATTACTCAAGTTTTGTTTTTCATTATATGTTTATTTCTAGTTGTATATATAATTGCCTATAAAGTTATTTCAAAAAAAATTTGATAGGAATGGAGAAGGTTTATGAGAAAATTAAATAATTATATTTGTTTTGGGTTATTAATTAATGTTTTTTGGATCATATCTAAACAACTATTTCAATTACCAGAGTTCATAAATGGATTTTGTGTAGGATTAGCAATTATATTAATACTTTTAGGAGCTTATAGAGAAAATCATGATATAAATAAGTTAAAAAACTTTAAAAGAAATATTCCTTTAAGGTTAAGACACTAATAAGTTAGTGTTATTGTGTAAATATAAAAAATAGTAATCTGGAATGTTAAAAGATTCCCTATGGAGTAGAGATAATAAGAAAGTCTACTACATAGGGAGTCTTTATTTATATTTAAGTATGTAGAAATAATAACTAATTTAGAAAATATATTTAATACTTAAATGGATTTTTGCATAAGTTATATTAAATAATTTAAGGGAGAAATATTAAGTTGAATAATAAAACAGAATGCTTTTCCAAGGAATCTAAATTAAAGATGGCAAGAACACTTCAAAAAGATGTTTCACAAATGGTTAGAAGAAAAGAAGCTAGATTAATGAATGCTATGTGGCTTGAGGTTACGGGATGTTCTGGAAATATAATATCTCTATTAAATAGTGAGAATCCAGATTTGTATAATATTTTAACTGAAATAGTGAATATAACATTTGACAATACACTTATGGGCAACGAAGGGAATTTAGCTTTTGAAAATTTTTTGGAAACACTCGATACAGAATTTATATTATTGGTAGATGGGGCAATATCAACAAAAGAAAAGGGATTTTATAATATTGTTGCAAACTATAATGGGAAACTTATTACAGCTTTGGAAGCAGTTGAACTAGCAGGTGCAAAAGCAAAGTATGTTGTAGCTGTAGGAACATGTGCTTGTCATGGTGGGATTTCAGCAGCAAAACCAAATCCTTCAGAAAGTAAAAGCGTACAAGAGGTTTTGAATCGTCAAGTCATAAAGTTGCCAGGATGTCCGTGTCATCCTGACTGGGTAGTTGGAACTCTAGCTCACTTAATCAGGTATGGAATTCCAGAGTTAGATAGTGAGGGCCGACCCCTTATTTTTTATAGCTTTACAATTCATGATACTTGTACAAGAAGAGGATTTTTTGAACAAGATATTTTTGCGCAAAAGTTTGGGGATGAAGGTTGTATGTTCAAGTTAGGATGCAAGGGACCTGTTACAAAAACAGATTGTCCAAGAAGAAAATGGAATGGATACGTTAATTGGCCTATTGGTGATAATACTAATTGCATTGGTTGTGCGAAGGTTACTTTTCCAGATGGTAATGAACCTTTTGTTAAGTATTAAGGAGGCATTATGGTAAAAAGAATTACTATAGATCCAGTTACCAGAATTAGTGGGTTCTTAGAAGTTAAGGCAGAAGTAGAAAAAGATATAATTGTAAAGGCAAATGCTAGTGGGTTACTTTTCAGAGGGTTTGAAGAAATGTTAAAAGGAAGACCAGCTTTAGATGCTATATATTTTACAGAAAGAATTTGTGGAATATGTTCAGCAGCTCATTCCATGGCATCTACTTTAGCTTTAGAAGATGCTTTAAATATACAAGGTTCTTTAAATGATAGTTATATAAGAGATATTATGCATGGTTTTGAATTTATTCAAAATCATCTAAGGCATTTTTATCTTCTCTCTATTCCGAGTTATGTAAGAATTTCAAGTGTTAAATTAGCGGGAAACAGTCAGTATAATGACTTTAGATTACCTCAGAAAATAAGTAATATAATAGAGGAACATTATATTAAAAGTATTGAACTTAGTAGATTAGCTCATGAAGGATTAGCAGTTTTAGGTGGCAAGGCACCTCATAATCATGGAATTTTTGTTGGAGGAGTTACAGTAAATATAGACTCATATAAATTAGAAAAAGTTAAAAGTATTTTAAGAAAAATTAATAATTTTGTATCAAATGAGATGGTAGAAGATGTGGAGATCATAGCTAGATATTATCCAGATTACTTTGAAAAGGGTATATCATATCCTAATTTTATGAGTTTTGGAGTATTCGATAAATATAAAGATTCTGATATTACTTATGTAAAGCCTGGAATAATAATAGATAATATTACACATATATTAGAACCCAATAAAATTACCGAACAGGTTCGTTATTCCTGGTATAAGAAAGAACAAAATATTGAAGAGGTAGATTTAGCTAAGGTAGATGCCTATACTTTTGTAAAGACACCTAGGTATGATGGATTACCTATGGAAGTTGGGCCACTTGCAAGATTAATTATTGCTGGAGAATATCCTAAAAAGCATTCATGCATGGATAGAAATATAGCAAGAGTCTTAGAGACGAAAAAGATATCAAATATATTGATAAATTTAGCAGAAAGAGTAGAAATAAAACCAAATAATCAAAAAGTTTATCAAGTCCCAGATAAAGCTTATGGAGTAGGGCTTATAGATACTACAAGAGGAGCATTAGGACATTGGATAGAAATAGAAAATCAGGTAATTAAACATTATAATATTATAACTCCAACAGTATGGAATCTTTCTCCTAAGGATGAATTAAACAATCCTGGACCTATAGAAAGAGCCTTGATTGGCTGTAAAATAAATAATATTAATGAACCAATAGAAATAGGAAGGGTTGTAAGATCATATGATCCCTGTGTGTCTTGTGCCACTCACTTAATTGGAAGTAAAGGTGATATTAAAACAATTGAGGTTTTAATATGAGTCTTAAACTTATAGCAATTGGAAATATACTTATGAAGGATGATGCTATAGGAATAAAAGTTGCAGAAGAAATAGAGGAAGAGCTTTTAAAACTAGGAGTTAGTGTTATTTATGGAGAGACAAATCTTCATAATTGCATATCAAGTGTAGAAGAAGAAGATTATATAATAATTTTAGATTCAGCCTATTATGGAAAAAGTGTAGGAGAAATAACTACTGAAGATATAGATAAATTTACTTCTAATAAGGCTGAATCTTCTCAACATATATATAGCTTTTTAGATTTATTAAATCTTTATTATCCTAATATTAAAGGAATAATTTTAGGAATTGAGGTTGAAGAGATTGATTTTGGAATTGGGTTAAGTCCTACATTGAAAAAGAATCTCAAATTAATTTCTAATAAGGTTTTAAAAATAGTAGAAAAAATAACTAATGAAATAAAAGTTCTTCACTACTTAATAAATATAGATGGAATTGTACAAGGGGTAGGCTTTAGGCCCTTTGTATATAGAAAAGCAAAGGAATATAACATATCAGGATATGTTAAGAATCTAGGAGGATCTGTAGAAATTTATTGTGAAGGTATAAAAAGTGATTTAAAAGGATTTATATTAGGTATTTTAAATGATGTGCCACCTATTTCTAAAGTTGAAAAGTTTCAATGTAAGTTTATTAGAGATAATACTATTTATAAAAGAAATTTAGATACAAATAGTTTTGTAATTAAGGAAAGTATTAATGAAAAAGTCTTTCCAAAGTTTGTATCTCCTGACATTTCAATTTGTGAAAATTGCTTAAATGACATGAAAGAAAATAAGTCTAATAGACATAAGTATGCTTTTACTAACTGTACTGATTGTGGTCCAAGGTATTCTATAATTAAGAGCCTTCCATATGATAGGCATTATACTACTATGAAAAAATTTACTATGTGTAATGAATGTAATGATGAATATAATAACCCATTAAGCAGGAGATTTCATGCAGAACCAAATTGTTGTGAGAAGTGTGGACCGAAGCTTTGGTTAACAGATAATAAGGGAGAAAAAAATATATATGAAAATCCAATTGATGAGGCTAAAAGGCTTCTTAAGGAAGGTAAGATATTAGCAATTAAAGGCATAGGTGGATTTCATTTAGTTTGTAATGGAAAAAATGAAGTAGCAATTAATATTCTTCGGAAGAAAAAACGTAGAAGTCATAAGCCCTTGGCTGTTATGGTAAGAGATATTAATCTTGTTAAGGAAATATGTGAGGTATCTTCTAAAGAAGAAATAGTATTAAAAAGTAATAAAAGACCTATTGTAATTTTAAAAAAGAAATTTCCATTTTTATTACCAGAAGCTATAGCACCAAAACAAAATTCCTTAGGGGTTATGCTTCCATATACAGGCTTACATTACTTATTGTTAGAGGAAGATTTAGATTTTTTAATTATGACTAGTGGAAATATAAGTAATATGCCAATGGAATATAAAAATCAAGATGCTTTAAATAATTTAAAGGATGTAGCAGATTATTTTTTGTTTCATGATAGAGATATTTATATAGAAGAAGATGATTCAGTAGTTAAAGTTATAGATAGTAGTGAGAAAGTTATAAGAAGAGGGAGAGGCTACTCTCCCTATATATCAAAAAGTAATAAGAAACATGAAATTATAGCCATTGGAGGTGATCAAAAGAGTTCAGTTTGTGTCTCAAAAAATGGCTATATTTATTTAAGTCAGTACTTAGGAAGCCTGGAGGATTTTAATTCCTATAATAATTTCAAATATGTAATTAATCATTTTATTGATTTATTTGATATTAATAAAAAGCTTTTAGTACATGATATGCATCCATCATATTTAAGTACAAAATATGCAAAAGAGCAAAATATAAATAAAATAGAAGTTCAGCATCATCATGCACATATGGTAAGTTGTATGGCAGAGAACTCAATTTATGAAAATGTAATTGGAGTTATTTTTGATGGAACTGGCTTTGGATTAGATGGAGCAATATGGGGTGGGGAATTTTTTATTGGTAATAGAAAGGAATTCAAAAGGGCTGGTCACTTAGAATATATAAATATTCAAGGTGGCAATAAAGCAATAGAAGAGCCTTGGAGATGTGCAGTAAGTTATTTATATTATTTAGGATATAATCCAGCAGAAATACTTAAAAATATAGAAAAAGAAAAAATTGAAGTAGTAATACAAGCTTTGCAATCAAAAGTAAACTGCTTTTTATCCTCTAGTATTGGGAGATTGTTTGATGCCGTAGCATCAATTATTGGACTTAGAAATTATATAACTTATGATGGACAAGGAGCCATAGAATTAGAAAATATAATTGATAAAAATATAAATGAAAGTTATATGTATGATATTAATGAAATTCATGGAGTATTTCAAATAAAATACAAAAAGATTATAGAAGGCATATTAATCGATATAAAGCAAAAGGAACCTATATCTAAGATATCAGCGAAGTTTCACAATTCATTAGTATATTCAACTTGTGATTTAGTTTGTATTTTAGGGAAAAAGGAAGGTATAAGGAAGGTTGTTCTTAGTGGAGGAGTCTTTGAAAATGAGTATTTATTAAAGCTATTAAATAAGAATTTAACTAAAAAAGGATTTCAGGTTTTTTACAATAAAGAAATTCCAACAAATGATGGAGGATTATCTTTTGGACAACTTAATATAGCTAGTGAGATATTAAGTGAAAATTAATTGTAATTTAAATACTGAAAGGAATGTAATAATATGTGTTTAGCAATACCAGGTGAAATCATAGAATTGAGCAAGGATACAGCAAGGGTAAGTATTATGGGGCTAGAAAGTGAGATAAATATTCAAATAATTGAAGAACCAAAGGTGGGAGATTATGTTCTAATACATGCAGGATGTGCTATTAAAAAAATTGATATAGAGTATTTTGAAGAATTAACTGAAATGCTAGAGTTACTTTCAGAAGTAGAGGGTAACTATGAATAAAAGAGATTTAATAAAAAAGTTTTTAGAAGAAATTAATAGCTCTTCAATAAATAAGTTTAATGTTATGGAAGTTTGTGGAACTCATACCCAATCTATATCTAAGTTTGGAATTAGAAATTTGGTAGAATCAAAAATAAACTTAATATCTGGACCTGGATGTCCTGTGTGCGTTACTTCTGAAGGATATATTGATGCGGCTATAGAAATTGCTAAAGAAAGTAATGTGATTTTAGCAACCTTTGGAGATATGATGAAGGTTAAAGGAAATAAGACAAGTTTAATTGATGAAAGAAGTAAGGGAAAAGATATTAGAATTCTATATTCACCTTTAGATTCAATAAACCTTGCAGAAGAAAATAAAGATAAGGAAATAGTTTTTTTAGCTGTTGGATTTGAAACTACAGCACCAATAATTGCTTTAACTATAAAAACAGCTAAGGAAAAAAAGATTAAGAATATTAGCTTTTTAATAGGCATAAAGAAAATGGAGCCTATATTAAATCATATACTAAAGGATGATAATTTAAATATACAGGGATTTATCTGTCCTGGGCATGTAGCGACAATAACAGGAGCAAATTATTTTAAGTTTATTGTAGAAGAGTATAATATTCCAGCAGTAGTAACGGGATTTAATGAACTTGATATTATTGGAGCCTTATATTTTTTAATTCAAGAGCAAGGAAAGAATAAGAAAAGCTTTAAGAACTTATATAAAGGTTGTGTTACCTTAGAAGAAAACTTGAAGGTAAATAACTTATTAAATGATGTATTTATAAATTGTGATAATGAATGGAGAGGCATTGGAGATATTAAGGCTTCAGGCTTTATGGTAAATGAAAATTATAATGATTATGATGCAGCAGGAAGATTTCAAGTAAATTTAAATAAAAAAAATACTAATAAATGTGCATGTAATGAGATTATATTAGGAAAGAAAAAACCAAGTGATTGTAAGTTTTTTGGAGCAAGTTGTACTCCAGAAAATGCAATTGGACCTTGCATGGTTTCTTCTGAAGGGGCATGTTCTATTTTTTACAAATATAATAGGAGATGAATAAATGAAGGAAGTAATAAAGCTTACTCATGGTGATGGGGGAGAACATACTAAGAAATTAATTCAGGATATATTTTATAAATATTTTAATAATGAGTTGTTAACAAAAGCACAAGATGCAACGGTGTTTGAAGGGGTAAGTGGTAAATTAGCTTTTACTACAGATTCTTTTGTAGTAAAGCCAATATTCTTTCAAGGAGGAGATATAGGAAAGCTTGCAGTTTGTGGAACAATTAATGATTTAATAGTATCAGGAGCTAAGCCACTTTACTTAAGTGCAAGTTTTATTATAGAGGAAGGTTTTGAACTAGAAAATCTTAAGAAAATAGTTAAATCAATGTCACAAACTTGCTTAGAATCAAGAGTAAATATAATAACTGGTGATACTAAGGTAGTAGAAAAGGGTGAATTAGATGGAGTATTTATTAATACAAGTGGAATAGGAAGAGTATCAGATAATTATTATCAAAAGTCAATTAAAGAAGGAGATAAAATTATAGTAACAGGGAACATAGGAGATCATGGAACCACAATTGCAGTAGAAAGATATAACATTAAGGTAAAAAGTAATATTAAAAGTGATTGTACATCATTATTTCCTTTTACAGAAATACTCAAAGATAATTATGATTCAATAAAAATAATGAGAGATCCAACTAGAGGAGGCCTAGCAACTGTATTACATGAGTTTTCCGGTACTTGTGGCCTTGGAATACATTTAAATGAGAGTGATATTCCTATTAATAATGAGGTTAGTGCTATAAATGAACTTTTAGGATTTGATCCACTATATATGGCTTGTGAGGGACGAATGGTATTAGTTGTGGAAGAAAGTCAGGCTGAAAAGGTTCTAAGTTTAATTAAATCAATACATGAAGGCAAGGATGCTAAAATCATAGGAGAATTCGTTAAAGAACAGGAAAATACTATTTATATAGAGAATTATTTTGGTGGTAAAAGAATACTACCACCTTTAGAAGGGAATATGTTACCTAGAATATGTTAAAATATGATATAAACTTATTTAAGTTTTGGTACAGGGTTAACAGTAGTAGGGGGATTAATTTAAATTCGGGGCTGTTGAAACAACCCCTTAATTTATTTTAAACTAGTTTTAAATGAGAGCCATCGCAAAATGGTGGATTTTTAGTATGATTACAAGCGCATAAATGTGTTTTTTGAGTTTTTTTAGCAGTAAAAGCTAAAGGGATAAAATTTGTTCCTACATGTGCACCATTGCAAAAAGGTGAAGATGAACTTTTACCACAAGTACACCAAAAATAAGTTTCATTTTCTTTTAAATCAACTGAAATTGGATTCATTTTTGATATTGAAGATTTGTCCATAATAACTTCTTGCTTAGATTCAGTATCCATGGAATCATATTCAAATTTTATTTTATTAGAAAGGTCTTCATCTTGTTTGGCTACATTAAATAAGTACATTAATACACTTCCTGGATAAACAACGTCAACACTTAAATAGGTACGTTCTAGTGACTTTCTAGCTAAGGATATAGTACAGTTATCATCATGACCTTTATTACATTCCATGCATATCTTACATACGCTTGCAATGCCTTTAGCAATAAGATCTTTATTATATAATTTCATATCAGTTTTAGGTATTAGTTTTTCACCATCGTTGATTATTTGAATTGTATTTGGATTTGAGGCTTTTATGGCATTTATAGAAAAGCCTATATTACACTTTGACTTAACGCAATCTTTTGTTTCATAAGACTCGCATTCTAAACAAATAAGATTCAAGTTTTCTTGTGTTTTTTCATAATTATTCATTTATATCTCTCCTTTACATTTGTATTATCGTATGAAAATTATGAAGTTTAAATTTTGAGGATTTTAAAAAATATAATAACCCTAGTAAATATATTATCTACTAGGGTTATTATATTAAAATTCAGATTGTCCTGTAGTTCTTGGGAATGGGATTACATCTCTGATATTTGCCATACCTGTAATGTACATAATAAGTCTTTCAAAGCCTAATCCAAATCCAGCATGCTTAGTTTCTCCGTATTTTCTAAGCTCTAGATACCACCAGTAGTCTTTTTCGTTAAGACCCATTTCAGCCATTCTCTTAGTTAAGACATCAATTCTTTCTTCTCTTTGGCTACCACCTATAAGTTCCCCGATTCCAGGAACTAAAAGGTCAGTTGCAGCAACTGTCTTTCCATCATCATTTAATCTCATGTAGAATGCTTTAATATCCTTTGGATAATCAGTTACAAAAACTGGTCTCTTAAAGTGTTCTTCTGTAAGATATCTTTCATGTTCTGTTTGTAAGTCAATTCCCCATTCAACTGGGTATTCAAACTTCTTATCAGCTTTCTTTAATATCTCAACTGCTTCAGTATAAGTTACCTTTCCAAAGTCAGATGAAACTACATGGTTTAATCTATCTAAGATTCCTTTATCAATAAATTGATTAAAGAATGCCATTTCCTCTGGACATTCAGCTAGAACATATTCTAAAACATATTTAAGCATATCTTCAGCTAATTCCATATCATCTTGTAAGTCAGCAAAAGCTATTTCAGGCTCTATCATCCAGAACTCTGCAGCATGTCTTGCTGTGTTTGAATTTTCTGCTCTGAAAGTAGGACCAAATGTATAAATATTTCTAAATGCTAATGCATAGCATTCACCATTTAATTGTCCTGATACTGTTAGGTTACTTTCTTTACCAAAGAAGTCTTGTTTAAAATCTATTGCTCCTTCTTCAGTCTTTGGAACATTGTTAAGATCCAGAGTTGTAACTCTAAACATTTCTCCAGCGCCTTCAGCATCACTTCCAGTTATTAATGGAGTATGAGTGTAAACAAATCCTCTTTCTTGGAAGAACTTATGAATAGCATAAGCAGCTACAGAACGTACTCTAAATACAGCTGAAAATGCATTACTTCTTGGTCTTAAGTGAGCTATAGTTCTTAAATATTCAAAAGTATGTCTTTTCTTTTGAAGCGGATAATCATTATTAGACATTCCTTCCACTATAACTTCTTTTGCTTGAATTTCAAAAGGTTGCTTAGCTTCTGGAGTAGCAACTAAAGTACCTATAACAGTTATTGATGAACTAATAGGTAATTTCGAAACTTCTTTAAAGTTTTCAATTTTGTTATCAAAAACAACTTGAACGTTCTTAAAGAAAGTACCATCATTTACTTCTATAAACCCAAAAGCATTAGATGCTCTTAATGTTCTTATCCAACCAGAAATTTTAATTTCTTTAGTTAAATATTCTTCTTCGTTTCTATAAAGAGATTTTACATAAACAACTTTACTCATTTCTTTTCCTCCTAGTTAATTTTTATAAAATAAAAAACCTTCCATCCCAAATACAAGGGACGAAAGGATAATTTCGCGGTACCACCCAAGTTGCTATTATAAATAGCCACTCTTCTAACACTAAATAATGTCATTCAAATAATAACGGTTTGAATCCGTCTAAGTCTACTTAAGTGACTTTAAGATAAACTTAAATTTTCACTTGTTCGGTTAGAAACTCAGAGATGTTCTTCACTAAAGGCTTCGTATAAGGCTTACACCATTCCTTACTCGCTAAGACTACTTCCATATAGCTACTCTTCTCGTCAAAGTAATAATACATATATAGTTTATTAAGATTTTACATCAATTTACTAACATTTGCAACGTTAAATCATAATATAATTTTAGGAAATAAATTAAGGAGATTTAAATGGATAATAAGAATTTTTTAGAGAAAAAATTTATTGAATTAAATAAGCTAAAAAGCATGTTAATAACATATCCAGAAGATTATAAAAATAGCATAATGGAAGTAATGGAGAGAGTATGTAATCAAATTGAAGCATATCTTAGAGATGGTTCAAAATAGAAATTTTAGTTTTATTAAAACTATCATATGAGAATAGGGATAGTGGATAGATATATTTTTTTAAATACAACTACTATTCCTATGAAATATAGAAATTCTATAATAATAGAATAATAATATAGAATATTGAATAAAATTTAGAGAGTTCTATGGATAATTTATAAACCATTTATTTATATTCTTCAAAAAGGAAGTGATGAAAATAAAAAATAAAAAAATATTTTGGGGAATTGTAGTAGTTACATTTCTTATGAGTAGTATATTGATATATTTGTTTAAGCCAATGACAATGAATGATATTTACGATAAGCCAAATTTTGCAGGGGAAGTGATTGATGTATCTGATAAATCAATTTTAGTTTCTGTTAACAAAGATGAAGATGAAATTAAAAGTAGTGATAAAATCAGCGTCTCTCTTGATGTTAAATTAAAAGATAGTATTACAAATTTTAAAGTTGGCGATAAAGTAAGAGTATTCTATGACGGTGTTATATTAGAATCCTATCCAGCACAAATACATACAGTTTATGCAATTTTATTAATTGATTGATTAGGTTAAAATGCAAAATATCATATTGCGGTGACTTGGAGCGAATGCGAGGTCGCAAAAATATAAAATAATCAATTTTTAAACACCGAAGTATTGAGGTGTTTATTCCTTTAGTGTATAGAAGAATACATAATATCTTTTGGCGACTTGGAGCGAATGCGACGGAGCAAAAAAGATATTATGAAAATTTTATAAATACCGAAGTATTGAGGTATTTATTCCTTCAGTATGTGAGGAGATAGATATTATATTCTGGCGACTTGGAGTTTACGACGGAGCAAGGAATATAATATCTATCTCCTTTTTACTCGATTCCACTTTCATATGATGCTATTAATTGTCCAGGGAAACGTAACATTTGAGCATCTTTAACGATTCTTTTATATTCATATTCTAATTCTCTAAACTTCACATCAATACTTTTATCTTCTTTAATTTCAATTAATGCATAGGTAGAATTTGGACGACCTATTTTAGGCTTCCCAACACTGCCTACATTTACATATGTTTTATCGCCAAATTTTTTATATGAAGGAATATGAGTATGTGCACATACCAGTACATCTTCATTTATTTCTTCCATTATTTTTTTAGTATTTTCACCATCTTCAAATAGGTATTCATTTATTTTATCTGGGCTACCATGAGCAAATCTTACTTTCACTCCATTAAAATCATAATCTAGTTTTGTGGGCAATTGTGATAAAAAGAATTTATTTGAGGCTCTAACTTCTTCAACAGTCCAAGGTAGTGAAAAAGAATTGATAGAAGTATCTCTTATAAATGTAAAACCGCCATCTACTACAGAGGCATCATAATTACCTTTTATGCAAGGAATTTCTCTTCTTTTAATTAATGCTATAACTTCGTTTGGATGAGGACCATATCCAACTAAATCTCCAAGACAAACTACTAAATCAACTTTCTGTTCATCTATATCTTCTAGCACTTTCATTAGTGAATAAATATTTCCGTGTATATCTGAAATTGCTGCTATTTTCATAATTAAGCCTCCTAAATAATTAATAATTTATTATATCACTATAAATAATTTATATAAATAGATATTATTTTGTTAATGAGGTATATTATAGTTATACTAGAAATAGAGGTGAAGAATAGTATGAAGATGAATAGAGTAAATAATGTGTTAAAAGAGATGGAAAAGCAAGGTTTAAATCAAATGATAGTATCATCGCCACCTGCTATATTCTATTTAACAGGAAAGTGGTTTTCTCCAGGAGAGAGACTGGTAGCTTTATATTTAAATACTAAAGGGAATCATAAGCTTATTGTTAATAAATTATTCCCAGTATATGAGGATTTAGGTGTAGATTTAATTTGGTACACAGATATTGAAGATCCAATACAAGTTTTATGCACAATTGTGGACAAAGAAAATGTTTTAGCTGTGGATAAAAATTGGCCTGCACATTTTTTAATTAAGCTTATGAATAATAATGGAGCAAAGGCTTTTGTTAATGGCTCTCCAATTATAGATAGATTAAGAATGATAAAAGATGCTGAAGAAATAGCATTAATGAAAAAGTCATCAGAAATAAATGATAAGGTTATGTTAGAATTATGGGATAAGTTAGAAGAAGGAAAGACTGAAAAGTATTATGCTAGTCTATTAGCAGATTTATATGAAAAGCATGATGTACATGAATTTTCATTTTCTCCAATAGTAGCAGTTAGTCCTAATGGGGCTGATCCTCATCATCATTCAGATAATACTCCTATTAAGAAGGGACATAGCATAGTTATAGATATTGGTGGAGTATATAACTCATATTGTTCTGATATGACTAGAACTATATTCTTTGGTGATGCACCAAGTGAGAGACATGCAGAAATTTATAACATAGTTAAAGAGGCAAATTTAAGTGCTATAAGAAAAGTAAAAGAGGGAGTCAAATTCTCTGAAATAGATAAAGCTGCAAGAGATTATATTGAAAATGCGGGATATGGTGAATACTTCACACATAGAACAGGGCATAGCATAGGAATAGAAGACCATGACTTCGGAGATGTTAGTTCTACAAATAACGAAGAAGTTAAAGAAGGAATGATATTCTCTATCGAACCAGGAATATATCTAAAAGACGATATTGGAGTTAGAATAGAAGACCTAGTTTTAGTAACCAAAGATGGATGCGAAGTTCTAAATTCAGTAACTAAAGACATAACAATAATCAAATAAAAATTTTGAGTTGTTAAAAATAAATTGAAAATAAAGATGTAGAATGTGAAAGATATGGTTTTTTCAAAACTCCGTAAGGAGTTTTAACCTCAATTTTACATTCTACATTTTACATTCTACATTGTGCTTCAGCACATTCCTATATTTGTTCTATTATTTTATTCATAAGCTTAGTAAATGTATCTTTTACCTTAGCTGAAGTTTCCATAACTTCTTCATGATTTAAAGGTTGATCTAATATACCAGCAGCCATATTAGTTAAGCAAGATATTCCAAGAACTTTCATTCCTGAGTGTGCAGCAACAATTACTTCAGGAACAGTTGACATACCAACAGCATCTGCACCTACAATTCTTGCCATTCTTACTTCTGCAGGAGTTTCATAAGTTGGGCCGCTAAACATCATATAAACTCCCTTTTGAATTTCTATATTTAAATTTTTAGCAATTTCTTCAGCTTTTGCTACTAATTCTGGAGTAAAAGCACTAGACATATCAGGGAATCTTGGACCAAATTCATTTAAGTTTCTACCTATTAAAGGATTATCTCCAGAGAAGTTAATTTGATCTGTTATAATCATTAGGTCACCAGCTTTGAAGTTTTCGTTTACAGCACCACAAGCGTTTGTAACTATAAGAGTTTCAACTCCCAATAACTTCATAACTCTTACTGGAAAAGTTACTTCATTAAAATGATATCCTTCATAGTAATGGAATCTACCTTGCATAGCTACTACGCATTTTCCATTTAACATACCTATAACTAATCTTCCGGCATGACCTTCTACAGTTGATATAGGGAAATGAGGAAGTTCTTCATAAGGATAAAATTCTGGATTTTCGATTGAATCAGCTAATGAGCCAAGACCAGAACCTAGTATTAATCCAACTTCAGGTTTATACTTAGATTTTTGAATTATAAAATCAGCAGCATTTTTAATCATCATTGATAAGTCCATAAAAATCACCTCTATATATAAATTTATTTTGTTAACGTATAACTAGTTTCTTGTAAATTATAAAATAATTTTTGGTAAAAAGAAACATAAAAGACCAATAATATCAATATTGTTAGTATATTAGTCAAAAGATGGCATAAGCATACATAAAAAAATACTATAAGACATCACCTTATAGTATTTTCTTTTATTAATTTTTTTATTAACTAAAAGTTTATAAAAAAGTATTATTCAGTAAATAAATTTCATAATTCCGAATGGAATGAGGAATGTAATATTTATCTCCTTTTTATTTTTCTAATATTATATTCGCTACTTTAACTACATCTCCAGCACCTATAGTTAAGACTATATCATTTTCTGAAGCCTTATTTTTCAAATAATCAGCCGCTTCATCATGACTATGGACATTAGTACATTTAATTCCCTTAGCTCTTAATGCATTACCAAGATCTTCAGAAGATACTATGCCGGTGTCTTTTTCTCTTGCTGCATAGATATCCATAAGAAGAAGCTCATCAACATCATCAAAACAAGTAGTAAATTCATTAAATAATGTTTTTGTTCTTGTATAAGTATGAGGTTGGAATACAGCATATATATTTTTATGAGGTATTAAGTCAGCAGTATCTAATGTAGCTTTTATTTCTACTGGATGATGTGCATAATCATCTATTATAGTAGCTCCGTTAAATTCACCTTTATATTCAAATCTTTTATGTGCTCCTTTGCATTCTTTTAGACCTTCTTTAATTTTATCATAAGGAACATCGAATAATAATCCTACGCAAATAGTTGATAAAGAGTTTAATATATTATGTTTTCCAGTAGTATTTAAAGTAACTTCAAATAAGTCTTTATTATCTTTACAAACAGTGAAAGTTGCACAACCCTTATTATCAAAAGAAATATTCTTAGCTCTTACATCACCTTTATCTAATCCATAGCTAATAGTGTTGCATTTAGCTTTCTTTAATATTTCATTTACATTATCATCTTCACAGTATCCAATTAAGTATCCATCTTCAGGAATTATATTAGAGAATTTTTCAAATGTCTCTTTTATATGATTTAAGTCTCTATAGTAGTCCAAGTGATCAGCATCAATATTTAATATAATTCCTATATTAGGATAGAACTTAAGAAAAGATTCCTTATATTCACAGGCTTCAGTAATAAAGTACTCACTATCTCCAATTTTAAAGTTACCATCTATAATATCTAATTCGCCACCTACTAATATTGTAGGATCAAGCTCTGCTTTTAAAGTTATATGAGAAAGCATAGATGTTGTAGTAGTTTTACCATGAGTACCTGCTACGGCTACATTATATTTATGGCCTTTCATAATTAGACCAAGGAATTCAGCTCTATCAAAAAGCTCTATGTTTTGGCTTTTAGCCTCTAGAATTTCAGGATTATCTGAAGGTATTGCAGCAGTATAAACTACCAAGTCCACATTTTTGATATTATCTTTGTTATGACCTATGTATATTTCTGCACCTTCAGCCTTTAATTTATTAGTAATTTCGGATTCTTTTGAATCAGATCCAGACACTTTATAACCCTTAGTTAATAAAAGGGCAGCAAGGCCGCTCATACTAATTCCGCCAATTCCTATAAAATGTACTTTTTTATTTATATCTTCGTTAAGATTGAATGACAAAATATCAACTCCTTTTATATTAAGAATAAATTTCTAATTAAAATCAAATAAGTTTCACTTTATAATTATATACAAATTTAAGAAAATGAACACATAAAAAAGCTATATATTGTATTTTTGGTAAAAATTTTTTAAATTTTTATAAATATATGTAACATTGAAGTGATACTGATTAAAATCTATTGATATTGAGAAAAATATAGAATAAAATATGAATATTAGATGCTTAAAACGAACAAATAATTCGGAAAATAATAAAAATGTAGGTGAGATATTTTGGAGAAATTAAGTAGAAACAGTAGAGTTGTTGCTATCACAAAAATTTTAACTGAGAATCCTAATAAAGTAATAGGATTAAACAAATTTTCAGAACTATTAAATGCAGCAAAATCAACGATAAGTGAAGATATAGTTATAGTGAGAGAAATATTAGAAAAACTAGAAATGGGAAAAGTTGAAACAATTGCTGGAGCAGCTGGGGGAATTAAATTTATTCCAGGAATAGAAAAGGAAAGTAGGAAAAATTTTGCCGAAAATCTTTGCGAAATGTTAAAAGATAAAAGCAGAATAGTTCCTGGAAACTTTATTTATATGACGGATTTAATGTATAATCCACAAATTATTAATAAAGCAGGGGTGATTTTATCTTCAGAGTTTTATGATAAGGAAGTTGATTATGTTGTTACCGTAGAAACTAAAGGTATTCCTTTAGCTTATGAAGTTGCAAGAAACTTAGGTATTCCTCTAGTAATTATTAGAAGAGATAATAAGATAACAGAAGGATCAACGGTTACGATTAATTACGTATCAGGAACAAGTGGTAGAATACAGCAAATGTCCTTATCGAAGAGATCTATGCAGCCTAAGAGTAAATGCATATTTATAGATGACTTTTTAAGAGGTGGGGGCACGGCAAAAGGGATAAAAGATCTATTAAATGAATTTGAAAGTGAATTAATAGGTATTGGAGTATTAGTTGATAATATAGGAGTTACTCAAAAGAGTGTAGATGAATATATTTCAATAGTTGAACTAAATAATTTAGATCAGGATAAAGGGATTGATGTAAAACCTTCGAGTTTAATATTATAAAATATTATATTTATTACACTAAAATGATAGAATTTTTAAAAAAATTAAAAAAATTTAAAATAAAAAGAGGATTTTAACAATTTTTATAGAATTTTATATCTATCATAGCAACGGAGGTGTAGTGCAATGACAATAACTGATGTAAGAATTAGAAAGATAGCTTCAGATGGAAAAATGAAAGCTATAGTTTCTGTTACATTTGACAATGAGTTTGTAGTTCATGACATTAAGGTAATCGAAGGACAAAATGGATTGTTTATAGCGATGCCTAGCAGAAAGACACCAGATGGAGAGTTTAAGGATATAGCACATCCTATAAATACTGACACTAGAGAAAGAATTCAAGCATCAATTCTAGAAGCTTATGAAAAAGCTAAATTAGAAGATGAAGCAGAAGCAGTTGTTGAATAATTATTAGCTAATCAAAAATAAAAGGGTCAACCCTTTTATTTTTTTGTTATTAACTAATCTATGGTATATTTTGAAGCTTAAACTTGAGATGAGAGAATTTATATTAGAGAGATTTAAGGTTGAAATACTAACATCAATACAATATAATAGAGTGAGATGTTTACGAACGTTTTTAATAAAAAATATAAATTTGTCCTTAATATTTTTTTTATGAGGTGAGCTTATGTATAAATGTGCATTGATTTTAGCTGCAGGGCAAGGAACAAGAATAAAATCTAATTTACCAAAGGTTTTACATAAAGTATGTGGTAAAGAAATGGTTAATCATGTTATTGACACTATGAGAAAAGCTAAAATAGATGATATAAATGTAATTATAGGAAAGGGAGCAGATTTAGTAAGAGAAAAAACTGCTTCAAGAAATATTAGTTATTCATTACAAGAAGAGCAACTAGGTACAGGGCATGCTGTGAAATGTGCCATTGATTTCTTAAAAGGAAAAAAGGGAATCGTAGGCGTTTTTGCTGGAGATGCTCCTTTAATCAAACCAGAAACTATTGAAAAATTATTTGATACACATATGGAAAATAATAATTCTGCAACACTTTTATCTTCTATTGTTGAAGATCCAACGGGATATGGAAGAATAGTTAGAGAAGGTAATGAAGTACTGAAGATTGTTGAGCATAAAGATTGTACTGAGGAAGAATTAAAGATAAATGAAATGAATGCAGCTATTTATTGTTTTGACATAGAAAGCTTATTAAATTCACTTGAAAAATTATCTAATGATAACAAACAAGGAGAGTATTATTTAACAGATGTTATAGGAATACTTAAGGGTGAAGATAAAAGAGTTGGTGCTTTATCTATAGATTATGAAGAAACTATTGGAGTTAATTCTAGAGTGCAATTAGCAGAAGCTGAAGAGATATTAAGAAAAAGAATTAATATAAAGCATATGGAAAACGGAGTTACATTAATTGATCCTAATTCTACATATATAGGTGATGATGTGGAAATAGGAAGGGATACTATAATATATCCGGGAAACGTACTTGAGGGAAATACTAAAATTGGTGAAGGAGTTATCTTATATCCAAATTCCAGAATTGCAAATAGTATTATTTCTAGTGATGTAGAAATTCAATCTTCTGTTATAATTGATAGCCAAGTTGGTGAAGGAACTACAGTAGGACCTTTTGCATATATAAGGCCAGAATCAGTTATTGGTAGCCATGCGAGAATAGGAGATTTTGTTGAAATTAAAAAATCAACTATAGGAAATAATACAAAAGTATCTCATTTAACATATATAGGAGATGCTGAGGTAGGTGAAAACTGTAATTTTGGATGCGGAACAGTAGTGGTTAACTACGATGGTAAGAAGAAAAATACAACTATAATAGGCAATAATAGCTTTATAGGTTGTAATACTAACTTAGTATCACCAGTGACAGTGGAGGATAACACATATATTGCTGCAGGTTCAACCATAGTTAATGATGTTAAAGAAGGTGAACTTGCTGTGGCAAGAGCTAAACAAAGGAATATAGAAGGTTGGGTAGCTAAGAGAGGTCTTACTAACAAATAGTTATTTAAATAAACAAAAGTGTTAAAAATATTAAGGAGGTCTTCATACAATGATAACCCATGGAAAAAATATAAAAATATTTACTGGAAACTCACATCCAGAATTAGCGAAAGAAATTGCTGACACATTAGGACTACCACTTGGTAAAGCAAAGGTTTCAACATTTAGTGATGGCGAAATATCAGTTGATATAGGAGAAACTGTAAGAGGAGCCGACGTGTTTGTAGTTCAATCAACAAGTTCACCAGTGAATAATAATTTAATGGAACTGTTAATAATGATAGATGCATTTAAGAGAGCTTCAGCTGGAAGAATAACAGTTGTTATGCCTTACTATGGATATGCTAGACAAGATAGAAAAGCTAAATCTAGAGATCCAATTACAGCAAAATTAGTAGCAGATTTATTAACAGCAGCAGGTGCTCATAGAGTATTAACTATGGATTTACATGCAGCTCAAATCCAAGGATACTTCAATATACCAGTTGATCATTTATTAGGATCACCAATATTAGCAAATTACTTTGTTGGAAAAGGATTCGATGATGCAGATGATGTAGTTGTTGTTTCACCTGATTTAGGAAGTGTTACAAGAGCTAGAAAATTTGCAGATAGATTACATGCTCCAATAGCAATTATTGATAAGAGAAGACCTAAGGCAAATGTATCAGAAATAATGAACATTATAGGGGACATAAAAGGTAAAAGATGTATACTTATAGATGATATGATAGATACAGCAGGAACTATTGCAAATGCAGCAAATGCATTAAAGGATTTAGGCGCTAAGAACGTTTATGCATGTTGTACTCATGGAGTTTTATCAGGACCAGCTTTTGAAAGAATAAATAATTCAGCAATAGAAGAATTAGTTATGTTAAATACTATAAAACTACCAGAAGAAAAACAAGATTTAATTAAATTTAAAGCATTATCAGTAGCACCTCTATTTGCAGAAGCAATTAAGAGAATCTATGATGATGAACCAATAAGTAAACTATTTGAAGCTTAATACATAATTGGATAAAAAGCCTCTAAGAAGCACAAACTTTTTAGAGGCTTACTATTTATATTTTTAATTATATTTTATAAATCCTATAGAAATATAGCTATTAGAATATAAATTATAATTAAGGTAAGGACGGTGTTATATTTATGAATAATAAATTAGGAAAAGTATTAATTGTAGATGACGATGATAATATATGTGAAGTTATTAATATGTATTTATTAAGTGGGGGATATGAGACGAGAATATGTCATAACGGGAAGGAAGCTTGTAATATATTTTTAGAGTTTAAACCAGAGATAGTGTTACTTGACATTATGATTCCGGGAGTGGATGGTATTGAAGTATTAAAGTGGATAAGAAAAAATAGTGAAATTCCGGTGATTATGTTAACAGCAAAAGGCGATACTTTTGATAAGGTATTAGCATTAGAACTTGGAGCGGATGATTATGTTGTTAAGCCTTTTGAACCTAAAGAGCTAATGGCAAGAGTTAAGGCTGTAATGAGAAGATATAATTATGATGAAAAAGATACAGAAATTATAAATTATTCAGATTTAGTTATAGATGCAAATTCTTATAGTGTAATATATGAAGGAAATGAAATAAAGATGCCTCCTAAAGAATTTGAACTTTTACATTATTTAGCTATAAATAGAAATAAGGTTTTTACCAGAGAACAATTGCTTTGTGAAGTATGGGGATATGATTATCCAGGAGATTCAAGAACTGTAGATGTTCATATTAAAAGGTTGAGAGAGAAAATAAAGGGTGGAATTAACTGGCAAATAGAAACTGTTTGGGGAGTAGGATATAAATTTGAGGTGAAATAGATGAAAAAGAAAAGTGTAATATATAAGCTTTTAATTACATTTTCATCACTTATAGCAGCCTTTTTAATATTAATTGGAATAGTAATATCTATTTGGATAAATAAAGAATATTATAATCAAAAATACGAACTTATAAGTAATTATATTGAAATAATTAAAGAGTCTACAACAAAATTTATAAATAATACAGATGAGACAGGATATATAGATTTAGTTAACACAATGAAAATAATCAAAATATCTGTAAATATGGATTCAATAATAATAGATAGCCAAGGATATGCATATGAAGTATCTGATGAAGATTTATCTTATCTAAGATACACAAAGATAGATATTACTGATTCAGAGATGGAATTATTAAAAAATGATACTACATTTGAAAAGGACTTTGTTAGAGATTCGAAAATAAAAGGCAGAGCATATTATATACCTATGTTTGGTAAAGGGTCTTTTAATGGCGCTGCAATACTAATAGGCAATGAAAGTAGAAGTTACGGAGGAATATATTTAAAAGTATGGATAGCTGTATTAATTGCAATTATATTTTCAGATATTATTGCTTATTATGTTGCTAAAAAGATACTAATAAATCCTTTATCAGAGATTAATAATGCAGCTAAAAAGTTTGCGAAGGGCGAGGTTGAAAAACGTATATATATAGATTCTGCTGACGAAATTGGTGAATTAGCAGAATCATTTAACGTAATGGCTGAGTCTTTAGAGACGGTTGATACTGTAAGAAGAGAATTTATTTCTAATGTATCACATGAATTAAGATCACCGATAACTTCTATAAAAGGTTTTATAACAGCAATTATAGATGGTGTCATACCAAAGGATAAGGAAAATTATTATTTAAATATAATTAATGATGAAATTAACAGGGTATCAAGACTTGTAACAGATCTTTTAGATATATCATCTATGGAGTCTGGTAAGTTTAAATTAAATATAATTAAGATTGATATTAATGAAATAATATCATTATGTACATTAAATCTAGAGGGGAAGATTCAAGAAAAGAAAATAACAGTAGAAATTATATTTAATCAAAATCACGAATATTGTTTTGGTGATAGAGATAGAATAATACAAGTTGTGACAAACTTAATAGAGAATGCAATTAAGTATGGAGATGAAGGCGGAAAAATACAAATTGAAACATACGCAAAAATAGACCATGTTTATATAAATATATTTAATACTGGACCTAATATTCCAAAAGAGGATGCAAATAAGGTTTGGGAAAGATTTTACAAGATAGATAAGTCTAGAACAAACAAAGTAAGCACAGGATTAGGTTTGCCTATAGTAAGGTTAATTTTAACTCAGCATAAGCAAGATATTTGGTTTAAAAATATACCTGACGAAGGAGTAAAGTTCACTTTTACATTAAAGAGAGCAAGTAAATAGAAAAACTATAGATGGGGTGTACGTTATAGTGAAAAGAAAGGATAATATAAATATTAATGACAGCTTTCAAGAGAATAATATTCCTACAATAATATTTAAGAGAAAAAATATAAAATCTAGAATCATTTTATTGTTAAAGATATTAGCTTTTTTAACTATTACAACTACTATAAGTATAGTAATTTCTCTCTTAGTATTCAAATATAAATATGAAATAACAAATAATAGAACAGATAATATAAGTATTAATGAAGAGTATTCTAAGGCTATAGATAATGTGAAAAATTCTTTAGTAACCATAGGAGGTAGTAAAGAAGATTTATCTAAGAATGAATATATAGATGGTAATGCAACTGGAGTAATAATTGATAAAGATGGGCGTATATTGACTAATTATTCAGTAATAAAGGATTTAGAGGAGATATATGTTAACTTACCTTTCATTAATTCAGAGCCATTACAAGCGAATATATTTTATAGAATTGAGGATAGAGATATAGCTGTGCTTAGTGTTAATTTTTATGAAGATTTAACTCCTATAAAAGTTGTATCTAGGGATAATATAATTGAAGGGGAAAACGTTCTATTAATTAGTAATTCAACTTCAGATGAGTATATAGATAACTTAGTGCCAGGCGTTATTACATCTAAAAATAGACAATTAGAAGTAAATAATGAAAAGTATAATTTAATTGAAGTTAATACTCCGATTAATAAATTTAATACTGGTGGAATAATAACTAATTTAAATGGTGAAGTTATAGGAATTGCAAGCAAAAAGGTAACTGAATCTATGAATGTTGAAGGGTTATACTATGCTATGGATTTGAGTTCATTAGAAAAAAATATTGATTATGCAAAAGAATTAAAAGAAATATTAGGAATATTAGAAGGAAAATTTGTTGAGGTGGATAGTAGAGGAAATTATGGAGGCTTATATGTGGCTAGAGTAGATAAAAAAGGAAGCTCATATACAGCTGGATTAAGACCAACCGATATAATAATTGAAGTAGATGGAGAAAGATTTAGTGGTACTAGTGAAGTTTTAAAAATGGTTAAAAATAAACAAAATGGAGATACTGTAACCTGTAAGGTAATGAGATCAGGAGATGTTATAGATATGGATATAGTATTGAGTAATATTAACAAATAGCAACCTTAAGTGGAGTTGCTATTTGTTAAAAGCCTTTTATTATTGTAAAAAACTAGTATAATATAAAATATGCAAACAATCAGTAGGAGGATGAAGTGCTATGTTTTTAGTTGTGGGTCTAGGAAATCCAGGAAGAGAATATGATGGAACTAGACATAATATAGGATTTGAAGCGATAGACTATCTAGCTAGGAAGTATAATATAGATATAAATAAGTCGAAATTTAGAGGTATATTTGGTGAAGGTTTTATAAATGGACAAAAAGTAATATTATTAAAACCTACAACATATATGAATTTAAGTGGAGAAAGTATAAGAGAAGTAATTAATTTCTATAAAATTGATAATGAAGAAATTATTGTTATATATGATGATATAAGTTTAGAGATTGGAAAGTTAAGAATTAGAGAGAAAGGCAGTGCTGGTGGCCATAATGGAATAAAAAGCATAATAGCAAATATGGGAGTAGATATTTTTCCAAGAATTAAAATCGGCGTAGGACAACCTAAAGGTGATTTAGTTTCTCATGTATTAGGAAGATTTAACAAAGAAGAAGAACAAGATCTTAAAGAGGTTATTGAAGCATCAGCTAAGGCTGTAGATATAATAATAAAATATGGAACTAAAGAAGCAATGAATGAAATGAATGGATTTAAGCTATCAAAAAATGAGTTATAAGGATGGTGTATTTTAATGAGATTAAAGGGGGTATTACAACCTTTAAATGAAAACTCTATTTTTAATGAAATAGTATCTAGCATAAAGGATAAAAAGTATCCAATTAATATAAATGGATTATCTGATTCTGGGAAAAGCTATAGTATATTTGGTATTTATGAAAATATAAATTCACCTATGGTGATATTAACTAATAATGATATGGAAGCGAAGAATATATATGAGGATTTAAGTTTCTATACAAATGATATTTATTACTTTCCAGCAAAGGAAGTAGTTTTCTATAATATAGACGCTATATCAGGTGACTTAAGATGGGAAAGACTGAAAGTAATTAAGGAAATTTTAAATAATACTAATAAAATAATAGTAACTTCAATAGATTCTTTAACATCGGTTTATACACCTAAAGAGTTATTTGAGGAATATAACATAAAATTAAAGATTGATGATGAAGTTGATTTTAAAGATTTATCTAAAAAGCTTTTAGAATGTGGTTATGAAAGAGTTGAGTCTGTTGAAGGAAAGGGAGAGTTTTCTTTAAGAGGAGGAATATTAGATGTATTTCCACCTATATCGACATATCCATATAGAATAGAGCTTTTTGGTGATAGTATAGATTCCATAAGAACTTTTAATACGGAATCACAAAGAAGTATTGAAAAAGTTGAAAGTATGGAAATATTCCCTGCAAAAGAAGTTATTATTAATGAAGAAGCATTGAATAGAGCAAAAGAAAATATTCTAAAGGAATTAGAAGATGTTAAGTCTAAGAGTAAATCTGATGAAGAAAGAATAGAAAAGCTTCAATCAATAATAAGAGCCAATGTAGAATCTTTGACTGAAACTTTAACATTTGAAACAGTAGATAGTTATTTGCCTTACTTTTATAAAAAGACAGATAGCTTCTTTGACTATGTAAAAAATTATATATATGTTGTGGATGATGTTAAAAAGTGTGAAGGTAAAATTGAAAGTTGCTACTTTGAATTTAGAGAAAATTATGAAGCCTTCTTACAAAGAGGGGGAATATTACCTTCACAAATCAAACTACTATTAGACAAAGAGGAACTTATTGAAAAGTTAGGATTACAGAGGACTATAACTCTAGATGTATTTGATGTTAATAGTAGATTATTAAATCCATATAAAAAATACTTATTGAATTCAATTACATTAAATAGTTATCAAGGTCAGTTAGATCTTTTAATAGACGATATAAAAGATAAGAAATCCAAGGGATATAGAACTGTAATATTATCAGGTACAAGGCCAAGAGGAGAAAGGCTAGTTAATACCCTAAGAGATAGAGGTATTGAAGGTGTATATAGAGATGATGTAAGTTCTATAGGTCTAGGGGAAGTAGTAATTACTTTTGGAAACTTGCTAAAAGGATTTGAATATCCAGAACTAAAATTATGTATTATTTCTGATAAGGATGTATTTGGTGAAGCTAAAAGAAAGATAGCAAAGAGAAAGACTAATAAAAAGGGTATAGGTAAAATAAAAAGTTTTGCAGAACTTAAGCTAGGAGATTATGTAGTTCATGCAAATCATGGTGTAGGTGTTTACAAAGGTATTAAGCAAATCGAAGTAGGCGGACATAAGAGAGATTACCTAGATATAGTTTATGATAAAGGAGATAAGCTATATGTACCTGTTGATCAATTAGATTTAGTTCAAAAATATATAGGATCTGAGGGAAAAACTCCTAAAATAAATAAGCTAGGAAGTGCTGAGTGGAGCAAAGCTAAGGCGAAAGTAAGAAAATCTATAAATGAAATTGCACAAGATTTAGTTAAGCTATATGCAACTAGAGCAACACTAAAGGGACATAAGTATAGTAAAGATACAGAGTGGCAAAGACAATTTGAAGATGAATTCCCATTTGAGGAAACACCAGATCAATTAACATCTTTAGAAGAAATTAAGAAGGATATGGAATCGGATAAGCCAATGGATAGGCTTCTTTGTGGTGATGTTGGATATGGTAAAACAGAAGTAGCGGTAAGAGCTGCTTTTAAAGCTGTAATGGATGGAAAACAAGTTGCCTTTTTAGTACCTACAACCATACTTGCAGAGCAACATTACAAAAATATGATTAAGAGGTTTTCAGATTTTCCTGTAAAAATAGATATGATAAGCAGATTTAGAAGTGCAAAAGAGCAAAAAGCAACACTTCAAGCTGCTAAGGAAGGTAATGTAGATATTTTAATTGGAACTCATAGATTAGTATCTAAAGATATAGTATTTAAGGATTTAGGATTATTGATAATAGATGAAGAGCAAAGGTTTGGAGTTGCCCAAAAAGAGAAGATAAAGAGTTTAAAGAAAAATGTTGATGTACTAACATTAAGTGCTACACCTATACCAAGAACTCTTCATATGTCACTTACAGGAGCAAGAGATATTTCGGTAATTGAGACTCCTCCAGAGGAAAGGTATCCTATTCAAACATATGTAGTAGAACAAAATGATCAGTTGGTTAGAGATGCTGTATTAAGAGAAGTAAATAGAGGAGGCCAAGTTTACTATGTATATAATAGAGTAGAAAGCATAGAATCTATGGCAAAATACTTATCAGACTTGATTCCTGAATGTAAAGTAGGAATTATACATGGGCAGATGACTGAAAGACAATTAGAAACTGAAATGGTAAGTTTTATGAATAGGGATTATGATGTTTTAGTATGTACAACTATTATAGAAACTGGTATAGATATTCCTAATGTCAATACTATGATTATTCATGATTCAGATAAAATGGGCTTATCGCAGCTTTATCAATTAAGAGGTAGAGTAGGTAGATCTAATAGAATTGCCTATGCATATTTTATGTACACAAAAGATAAGGTTTTAACAGAAATTGCAGAAAAGAGATTAAAAGCACTTAAAGATTTCACAGAGCTTGGGTCAGGTTTCAAAATAGCTATGAGAGATTTGGAAATTAGAGGTGCTGGGAATATGATGGGTTCAGCACAACATGGACATATGGCATCTATAGGTTATGATTTATATTGTAGAATGTTAGAAGACACTATTAAGATAATCAAGGGTGAAATAGAAAAAGAACCTATTGAAACAACAGTAGATTTAAAAGTAGATGCATATATTCCAGGTACTTATATTGAAGATGAAATTCAAAAAATTGAAGTGTATAAGAAGATTGCAGCTATAGAAAGTATTGATGATTACATGGATATTAAGTCAGAACTTGAGGATAGATACTCAGAAATCCCAGATTCTGTTTATAATCTAATGGATATAGCGTATATTAAGAGTAGAGCAAAAATGCTGTCTATTGAAGAAATTAAGGAGACTCCGAAGGAAATTAGATTTATTTTTGCAGATGGCAAGAATAATTTAAATAAAATATATAAGTATTTACTAGAACATTATAAGGATAAAGTATTCTTAATGTTTGGTGAAAAACCTTATTTTGGTGTTAGAATTTCTGAAGTAAAAAAAGAAGGCATACTTGACTTATTTAAGGAAATATTAAATAGCTTAACAAAGAATATATAAAGTTAATTATAAATTGTATAACTGTCACAATATTGATATACTATTTATGTATAATAAATAGGGTTTAACAAATTAAATAGAAATGAGGGAACATCATTGATTAAAATTAAGAAAATAATAGCTATGGGAGCCTTAAGTATTTTTGCTTTTTCAGCATTTGGATGTGAAATGATACAAAAGACACCAGAAGCAATAAAAAACACAGTATTAGCTAAAGTTGGGGATATCAAAATTACAAGAGGCGAAGTAGATGAAATAGCAGATCCATATTTGGAATCATATTATGGTGCAGATTATGATACAAATGCAGAAGTAGCTAGTTATGTTAAAGAGCTTAGAACTGAAGCAATAAATTTATTAGTAGAACAAAAACTTATGTATAAGAAGGCTGAAGAGCTTGGCGTACTTCCAACACAAGAAGAAATAGATGAAGAAACTAACACATATATTGCGGATTTAAAAGAAAGTCTAGGTGGAGAAGATGCATTCAACACTGCTTTAGAAAATGCAGGAATGACTTTAGAAGAATATACAGAACAATTAAGTAAAAGTATGGAAGATAACCTAATAAGAGCTAAGGTTAATGAAGAAATATTTAAAGATGTAACTGTAACTGACGAGGAAATAAAAACTTATTATGATGAACACTTAGATAGCTTTAAGAGTGCAACAGTATCTCATATCTTAATAAAAGATGAAGCAACAGCTAAAGAAGTAAGAGAAAGAGCTGTAAATGGTGAAGATTTTGCTACGTTAGCAAAGGAATATTCAGAAGATACAGGTACTAAAGAGAATGGTGGAAGTTTAGGAACTGTAACTTATGATACAACTCAATATGTTCAAGAGTTTACAGATGCATTTAAGGCATTAGGTGAAGGTGAAATTTCAGACCTTGTACAAAGTACTTATGGATATCATATAATAAAAGTTACTGATATAAAACAAGAAACTTTAGATGAAGCAAAAGATACAATAAAGAGTACGTTAGAAACTGAAAAGAAAAATGAAATATATACTACTTCTATTGAAGAGTGGAAAAATGAATATAAAGTTAAAACATACGAGAATAGATTATAATAAACATATAAACAATAAATATTTGGCATACATTTAAATAATTTCTTATGGAGTCGGCTAATTACTAGTCGATTCCTTTTTTCATTATAAATTACCTAATATTTTTTAATTAAATAAAAATTGGTTATATGGGTATAAAATTTCTGATAAGTCAAATAATAATATTGCAACTAATTATTAAATAAGGAGGTAGCTCATAATAATGAAAGCAACAGGGATTGTTAGACGTATTGATGACTTAGGAAGAGTTGTAATACCTAAAGAAATTAGAAGGACCTTGAGGATTAGAGAAGGAGATCCTTTAGAGATTTTCACTGATAGAGAGGGTGGAGTTATTTTAAAGAAGTACTCACCTATTGGAGAATTAACAGATTTTTCAAAGGAGTATGCTGAAAGCTTACAGCAATCAATTGGACATATTGTATTAATAGCAGATAAGGATGCATTTATATCAGTAAGTGGAGTATCTAAAAAGGAATATATTGAAAGAAAGGTTAGCCAGGAATTAGAAAAAATAATGGAAGAAAGAAAAGCTGTTTTAATAACAGATGAAAGTAAGATTATTCCGTTACATAATGACGAAGAGGCAGGAAAATATGCTAGCCAAGTAATATCTCCTATAATAGCTGAAGGAGATGCAATAGGAGCCGTTATTATCTTATCAAAGGAATCTGGTGAAAAGGTAGGAGAATTAGAGTTAAAACTAGCTGAAACAGCTTCAGCTTTCTTAGGTAAACAAATGGAACAATAAAAATAAATAATTAAATAAATATAAAGTTATCAATAAAAAGTAATAATACCTCCAAACTTAAAATAAAAATGATTAAAAGCAATTTTAAGTTTGGAGGTATTTTATGAAAAAACAATCGCTAATAAAAGCTAGTTTGGTACTTGGAGTAGCTGGAATAGTAGCAAGATTTTTAGGTTTATTCTTTAGATGGCCATTAATTATGCTTATAGGTGATGAAGGTGTAGGATATTATCAAATGTCATATCCTTTGTACATGTTTTTTGTAGCTATAGCTTCCGGAATTCCTGTAGCTATTTCTAAGATGATTTCAGAGAAAAAAGCAAAGGGAGATATAGAAGGCATATTTGTAACGTTGAAGGAATCTACTATTTTGATGATGCTATTAGGAGGTGGGACAACTCTTCTACTATTTGTTTTTGCAAAGCCTATTATAAATTTTGTTCAATGGGATATGAAGTCTTACTATTCTCTTTTAGGAATATCATTTGCACCTTTTGTTATTTCAATTATGACTATATATAGGGGGTTCTTCCAAGGACTTCAAAACATGACTCCTTCAGGGATTTCACAAATACTAGAACAAATAGGAAGAGTGATAATAGGAGTTGGACTTGCTATATTATTATTACCTAAGGGCATAGAATATGCAGCAGGTGGTGCAGCATTCGGTGCAGCGGCAGGTGGTGTTATAGGTGCGAGTTATTTGTATGAAAGATATAAAAAAGTTAAGAAGGAAATGTGGAACAGAAAGGTTAGAAGTAATCCAGAAGTTCTTACATCTATATTAAAAATAGCGCTTCCTATTTCTTTAGGGGCTACAGTAGGTACTATTATGAGTCTAATTGATTCTATATTGGTCCCACAAAAGTTATTACAAGCAGGTTTATCATCAGAAAATGCAACTATTTTATATGCACAACTTACAGGAAAGGCAAATGTCATAACAAATATTCCTTTAACCTTATCAATGGCTCTTGGGACAGCTTTAATACCTATAATAGCTGAGAAGTATATAATGAATAGAAGAGATGAGTTAGAGTCAAAGATTCAATTATCTATGAAAATGTCAATCCTTATAGCTATGCCATGTACATTAGGGCTTTTTTTTCTTGCAGGACCAATAATGAAGGTTATATTTCCCGGTAGGTATGATGGGATATTGATTTTAAAGTATTTATCATTATCGGTACCATTTATAATTTTAACTCAAACCACTACATCTATTATGCAAGGAGTTGGATATTACATTAGGCCTATAATTAACTTATTTATAGGATGTATAGTTAAGGTAATATTAACTTTTGTCTTAGTTCCAATGCCGGAAATTAACATATATGGAGCTGTTATAGCTAGTATTTCTGCATATTTAGTATCTACTATATTAAATTTAATTTCTTTGAGAAAGAGACTAAGATTAAATCTAAATATATATAAGACTTTTATTAAACCTATAATAGCTGCAATTATTATGATCATTGGTGTTTTATTCTCCTATATTTATATATTTAATAAGACTAATAGCAACACTTTTGCTTGCTTAATATCTATATTTTTGGGTATTATTATATATGTAATATTAATATTAATACTTAGAATATTTAGTATAGATGATATAAAAAATAGAATTATTAAAATTAATTAAAAGGAGAGAAAACCTAATGATAAAAATAATAGGTTTAGGACCAGGAGCACCAGATGCTTTAACTATTGGAGCAGTTAGAGCACTAGAGGAAGGGGAAAATATATATTTTAGAACAGAAAAACATCCTACTGTAGATTACCTAAAGAAAAGATTAAGTAATTTTAAAACATATGACCATTATTATGAAAGCTTAGATAACTTTGATGAAGTTTATAAAAGTATAGCTAATGACATAATAAAAAATCAAAAAGAATTTGGAGATATAATTTATGCTGTCCCTGGACATCCTTTAGTAGCAGAAAAGTCAGTATTTAATCTTATTAGCTTATGTGATGATGAAAATATTGAATACGAGATAGTTCCTGCTGTGAGCTTTATTGATGCTATGATGGATGTATTGAAAATAGATCCTATTGAAGGTTTAAAGGTTATTGATGCCTTTGATATTAGCAATCAAGTTTTAGATAAAAGAATTGGCACTATAATAACTCAAGTGTATAATCCTTTAATAGCATCAGAGGTTAAACTTAGATTGTTGGATTATTATAATGATGATACAGAGATAGTATTTGCTAGAGCGGCAGGTATAGAAGGTGAAGAGTCTATTAGAAGGATACCAATATATGAGCTGGATATGCAGGAAGATATAGATTATTTAACTTCGATATATATACCTAAAGATGTTGATAACAAAAAAGATTTTAATGACTTAGTGGAAATAATTGATACATTAAGAGGCGAGGATGGCTGTCCTTGGGATATGGAACAAACGCATGAAAGTATAAAAAATCAAATATTAGAAGAAGCATATGAATTAGTGGATAGTATAAATAATGATGATATAGATGGAATGATAGAAGAACTAGGAGATGTATTATTGCACGTAGTATTCCATGCTTCTATTGGCAAAGATGATGGATATTTCAATATTTATGATGTCATAGGTTCTATATGTAATAAAATGATATATAGACATCCGCATGTTTTTGGAGATGGAGAAGTTTCAAATAGTAAAGATGTTTTAGAGAAATGGGATGACCTAAAGAAAAAAGAGAAACAATATAATACTATTACAGATGAAATGAATGCCATAGCAAATGCGCTTCCAGCTTTGATTAGAGCTCATAAGGTTCAAAAAAAGGCTGCAAAGGTCGGATTTGATTGGAGCAAGGTGGAAGAAGCTGCTCTGAAGGTGGAAGAAGAATTAAAAGAGGTATTAGATGTATATAAATCCAATAACAAGGAAAAAATAAAGAATGAAGTAGGAGACTTGATCTTTGCTTGTGTTAATGTAGCAAGGCTGTTAAAGGTAGATGAAGAAGAGGCATTAAATTCAACTATCAAAAAATTTATAAATAGATTCTCTTTTATTGAACAACAAGCGATAAAAAATAATAGAAATTTAAATGAAATGACATTAGAGGAAATGGATAAATTCTGGGATGAAGCAAAAAATAAAGAATTTAATAAAAATAAGAAGGATTTATAAATTTTTTGAAGAATAAATATTATAGTGATTTATACTATACTATAAGGAACTTATTGTAATAAATAGAGTTTATAACAAAAAATTCATAATGTTATAGACTACTGCCAAAAGACAATATATAATAAGATAATGTAGTTATAGTACATATTAACAGATATAGTTAACTACTAAAATATATACGGGTTATTTAAGGAGGATGTAATTGTGAATAAAGCAGAATTAATCACTAGCATGTCAGAAAAAAGTAAATTAACTAAGAAGGATGCAGAATTAGCGTTAAAAGCATTTATAGAAAGCGTTGAAGAAGCATTAGAAAATGGAGAAAAAGTACAATTAGTAGGATTCGGTACTTTTGAAACTAGAGAAAGAGCTGCAAGAGAAGGAAGAAATCCAAGAACTAAAGAAACAATAAGCATTCCTGCTTCAACTGTTCCAGTATTCAAAGCGGGTAAAGAATTTAAGGAAAAAGTTAATAAGTAGCATAATTAGAACCCGAGTTTACTCGGGTTCTTTTGATAATAATTAAATTTTAAGGAGAATATGTATGAGATTAGATAAGTATCTTAAGGTTTCTAGGATTATTAAAAGAAGAACAGTAGCAAAAGAAGTATGTGAAGGGGAGAGAGTATCTATTAATGGTAAGACAGCTAAACCTTCAACTGTAGTTAAAGAGGGAGATATTATAGAAATACAGTTTGCTAATAGAGCTTTAAAAGCTAGAATTGTTAATATAGTTGAACATGTTAAAAAAGAAAATGCAAAAGAGATGTACGAGATATTAGAAGGCGAAGAAGATAAAGAATAAATATAACCTATCTTTCATATATTTTTATAAAGGATATGTGGAGGAGATAAGATGGAAAAGAAAAACGACAATAGGCTCGAAGAGCCAAGGGGTAGTATAGTTTTAGAAAACAGAAAAAAGTTAACTCTTACTGGGGTAGAAGAAGTTATAAGTTTTGATGATGAAAAAATCTTATTGAATACAAAGTTAGGCTTTTTAACTATTAAGGGATCAGAATTAAAAATGAATAAACTTGATGTTCAGAATGGTGATGTAATAATAGTAGGGAATGTATCTTCAATAGTATATAGTAGTAAAGAAATAAAGAAAGAAAAAGAAAGTATACTTTCTAAGTTATTTAAATAGGTGAGTAAGTAATTATGCCACTATCTTTAGGTGTTCAATTTGATATAGTTATATATTCCATACTTTCTGGAATATTGGCCGGTATATTATTTGATTTATACAACATAATAAGAGGTTTTAGGATTCCTAAAATAATAATAATAATTGAAGATATACTGTTTTGGATTCTTACCGCAATTATAGTATTTGCTTTCTTACTATATACAAACTACGCATTTTTAGGTCCCTATGTATATATTTTTATGATTATAACTTTAATTCTTTATTTAAAACTTATAAGCCCTGTAGTTTTTAAAGCGGAGAAATATATAATTAGCAAGATTGGGAAGTTTATTAGAATATTATTTAAAAATATAATTTATCCAATAAAGATAATATATTATAGTATTTCCGGAAAAAAGTGATGTAAAAACTAGTAACGCAAAAAAATATCTTGAATAAAATATTTATAGTGTATAAAATATATTATATAATATAGTTTAAAGAGGGTGAGAGCAATTAAAAAGCAACTAACTCTTAAAAGATTAATTATAGTTTTTATTTTTGCGATTTTTATTGTTAATTATGTTAAACAGGAAATTACAATTAGAAGAATTCAAGAGGACATTGCTAATAGTCAGGAAGAATTACAAGAGCTTAAGAATAAAAATAGTGAATTAGAATCAGATCTTAAAAAAGCTAACGAATCTAATGATTATCTTGAGAAACTTGCAAGAGAAAGACTAGGCATGATTAAGGAAGGAGAAAAAGTTGTAAATTCCGGAGAGCAAAATTAAAGAATATGTTTTAGAACTATTTAAAAAAGGTTATTATTATAATAACATATATTATTTAATTTTTAAGGAGGAATCTTTGTAACATGACCTTGATGGCAGGAAACATATTAGAAGGTACAGTGGTTAATATAACTAGTTTTGGAGCTTTCGTTGAAATAGAAGGAAAGACAGGGCTGGTTCACATTTCAGAAGTGGCGGATTCATTTGTTAAGGATATTAGAGAACACCTTAGTGAACAAGATAAGGTGAAGGTAAAGGTAATATCTATTGATGATAATGGAAAAATTAGCTTGTCAATAAAGCAAGCAAATGTACAAAAAAAGTCAATTAAACCTGTAGAAATAGATTGGACCTCAGAAAATAAAAAGACTAGTACGAATGCAGGTAATTTTGAAGATATAATGTCAAGGTTCTTAAAAGACAGCGAAGAGAGAATGCAGGATGTTAAAAAGAAACAAGATTTTAAATCTAAGGGTTCAAGAAAAAGTTATTAATAGTTAATAATGCACATCATATAAATTTAATATATAAATCTATATAAAGGACTACTTATATAATAGTAGTCTTTTATTATTTAGATATATAAAAGTTTAGAAATATAATTGAATATTGTTAAATAAAAAAAATAAAAAATATGTTGACACTATATAAAACATCATATATAATTAATTTTGTCGCTGAGGGGCGACGAAAAAAAACATGCTGAAGTGGCGGAACAGGCAGACGCACAGGACTTAAAATCCTGCGGTAGCGATACCGTACCGGTTCGATTCCGGTCTTCAGCACCAAGCTAAATTCAACTTAATTATCGCGGGGTGGAGCAGTTGGCAGCTCGTCGGGCTCATAACCCGAAGGTCGTAGGTTCAAGTCCTATCCCCGCAACCAAAGATATGGCGGAATAGCTCAGCTGGCTAGAGCACTCGGTTCATACCCGAGGTGTCGTAGGTTCAAGTCCTATTTCCGCTACCATATACGCTGAAGTGGCGGAACAGGCAGACGCACAGGACTTAAAATCCTGCGGTAGCGATACCGTACCGGTTCGATTCCGGTCTTCAGCACCAAAGCACTTAAGTTTAACTTAAGTGCTTTTTTGTTTTATAATAATTTATACAAATATTAGCTAGTGAATAAATTTTTATAAATTTCTTTCCTTAAGCATGAGATAAAATGGATATTCTATTTTTCTCTCTATTTTTTTCTTTTAAAAATGACAAAATTATATTAAAAATAAAGAGATAAATAAAATAAAAAAATAGTATTTAGAAATTTAAGTATGAAAATATGTATTGAATAAGGAATTTTACATATTATTGTACTACGAAAAATAAATAATGATACATCAAGCGACACATATTTTTTTTAAAAGGTGATATACTTTGAATTACATTTTATGGAAGTATTGAGGAGAGAGGATGCAATATGGTGTTGATGTATCGACTTATAAGAGAGTAGATAATCATAAAAAAAGAGAGTTAAAAGTTCAAGGGACACCGATTAGGTTGATTATATATCTAGTGATGGGATTTTTACTAAGTAGAGTTCTACTATCAGCAACTATAGATATGGGAATAGCACCATTTGGGCTTGCATATCTTATAGGAATAAAGAAAGAGAATAGTACAGATATGTTATTAGCCCTGATTGGTACTGTAGTAGGATATTTATCTATATCATCTACGTTAGAAGGTGCTATAAGTTATTCTATAGCAGCTGTATCAATTATTGTATATATGGAGATTTGTAATAAATTAGAGATAAAGAAAAGGGATTACGTTACCTTTTTCATAATTTTTTCAGTTTTTATTATATATAATATAGTTGTTAATAGTAAACCGATTCAAGTTAACATAGTTTTTTCTTTGTTAAAGATTTTAAGTATAATACCAGTAAAATATATGGTAAGTTATGCTTTAAACTGTATGGATGAACTAGAGAGCAATTATTTATTCTCAACAGAAGAAATAATAAGTATAGGAATATTAGTTTGTTTGTTGATTGCAGGAGTAGGAAGTCTAGATGTGTTTAATGTACAAATTAGAAATATATTAGCATTATCTACAATTGCTATTTTTGCATATGTAGGTGGATCGGGAATAGGATCTGCTATAGGTGTTTCAATGGGATTAATAATAGGGATAACTAATGGCGATATTATAAGTTCGATAACACTATATAGCTTATGTGGATTAATAATTGGTATTTTTAAAGAAACAGGTAGATTATTTGCTATATTGTCTTATATTGTTGTTTACTTTATAATCTGGATGTACTCAAGTGTATTTAATATTTATGGTGGTATAGAGGTTCTGTTATCATCTGTAATATTACTTTCTATTCCTAAGGCGATTATTGAGACAATTAGTAAAGAATTTAATCAGGAGAAGAAAGTCGAAGCTATTAATGATATTCATTTAAGCGGGATAAAGGATGAATTTATAGATAGATTAAACTCTATGAAATCGATATTATCAACACTATCATCATCTATAGTAAATCTAGGTGAAAATGATATTTTATCTTTAAATAATAAAGGCACTGCTATGGTAGAGAATTTGGCTGATAGAGTTTGTTATAATTGTGAATTAAAACAAAGGTGCTGGGATAGAAATTTACATTCAACTTTTGAAGGATTTACAGAATTAATAAGTAGTTGCGAAAATAATAATATATATATGCCTAAATCATTAGAAAAGAAGTGTGTTAAAACAGGAAGTTTAATGAAAAGTGCTCAAGAAATAGTAAATAGTTATACTGTAAATGAGGCATTAAAGACTAGACTTAGTGAGGGTAGGAATATAATAGCAAGTCATATTAATAATATATCTAATACTATGGAAAATATGATAAGAGATTTTGAGAAAGATATATCTGTTTGTACTGAGATTGATAAGATATTGAGAAAAGCATTTAATAAGAAGAAAATTGATTATAAGGATGTCTTTTCTTACTTAGACAGGCATGGAAGGATGAAAATTAAAGTTGTAACTAATAATCCTGGAGATGAGAGATATTGTAACAAAATGATATTACCTATAATTAACACATTAGTTAAAGTTCCAGTATCATTATCAAAAGAGGGGGTTAGGATAAATCCAAACACTGGTGAATGTTCTGTAATAATAGAAGAAACACCTAAGTATCATATGACTTCCTATGCTGCCATTAAGGCTAAGGATGGAGAATCTTATATTGGCGATAGCTATAGTTTTTCACAAAATAATGATGGTACTTATATAAGTATAATAAGTGATGGTATGGGATCTGGACCAGAAGCAGGAATGGAAAGTAGCCTAGCTGTAGGATTAATTGAAAAATTCATTGAAAATGGATTTAGTGAGAAGACAGCTATTGATACTGTTAACTCAATAATGGCTATGAAGTTCAATGAAGATGAGAAATTTACGACTATGGATTTAAATATAATAGATTTATATACCGGTGAAGCTGAATTTATAAAGATTGGCGGAGTAGTAAGTTTTATAAAAAGAGGATCAGATATAAAGGTTATTAAATCGAATAGTCTTCCTTTTGGGATTTTAGACTCTGTAGATGTAACATCTACAAAGTTCAAATTGAAGCACGGCGATATTATAGTTTCAATTAGCGATGGAGTTTTAGATATAGATAAAAATAATATAGGAAGTTACGCTTGGCTTGAAGAATACTTAGAATACGCAGAAACTAATCCATCTGCTTTATCTAGAGATATACTTGAAAAAGCCATGGTTTTAAGTGATGGAAAAGTTAGAGATGATATGACTGTATTAGTTTCTAAGATATATTCGGTATATTAAATAACAATTTAAAATTTATTTAATAAAGGCACATTAGTGCCTTTTATATTTGACTTTAAGTAATTAATGTTTGAGGAGATATTAAAATAACTTATACGGAGACAATAATATTATTATAGAGATTATTTATTACATCTTTATGTTACAATATTGTAAAAATTAGTTAAGAATTAATATTTACAGATAAGTATGTTAAGGTTATTATATTATATATTAAAATAAATTTACTAAGGAGTATTGTTGTGATAAACAAAGTAAAGGCTTTTATAATTGAAAATAATTTAATACAAATTGGTGATAGGATTTTGGTAGCTTTGTCTGGTGGTCCTGATTCAGTTTGTTTGTTAAATGTCCTTTATGAACTTAGAGAAGACTTTAATATCGAGATTGCAGCAGCACATGTAAATCATATGCTTAGAGGTGAAGAAGCTTTTAAAGATGAGGAATATGCACGAAACATATGCAAAAATCTAAATGTAAAATTTTTTTCTACAAGGATAGATATAAATGAAGTATCTAAACAGAAGGGAATATCTCATGAGTTAGCAGGAAGAGAGGAAAGATATAAATTTTTTCAGTTAATAATTAAGGAAAATGGGTACAATAAGATTGCAGTTGCTCACAATGCAAACGATCAAGCTGAAACTGTAATTATGAACATGATGAGAGGGACTGCGATAGAAGGACTTTGTGGAATTAGAAGTAAAAGAGAAGGTGGAATAATAAGGCCTATTCTTTGCCTGTCTAGAGGAGAGATAGAGCATTATTGTAAAATAAATAATTTAGCTCCTAGAATAGATAAAAGTAATTTTGAAAATATTTATAGTAGAAATAAGGTAAGGTTAGATATTCTTCCGTATATGAAGAATAATTTTAATGAAGATATAATAGAAACAATTAATAGAATGGCAAATTTATTACAAATAGATAATGACTTTATAGAAAAAGAATGTAATAATTATTATAAAAAGTATTGCACAAATAATGGAAATAAATTAATTATATCGAAATCAGCCTTTTCAATTGAAAGAGCAATTCTAACTAGACTTATAAAGAGAGCTTTTATAGAATTTACAGGTAAGTATACAAATTTTGAAATGAAACATATTTATGAAGTAATATCCTTAGCGAATAATTCTACTAATAAAAAAATAAATCTTCCATATGGAGTAATAGCTGAAAATATATATGGAGATATATATTTTAAAATTAGAGAAAATAAAAATAAAGAATTAAAAGAAGTTATATTAAATATAAATGAATTAGATAGTAATTCTATTGAGTTTGGGAATTATAGTATAAATTTTGCTATAATAAGTAATAAAAAAAATATAGAATTTTCTAATAATGTATTAATAAAATTTTTTGATTATGATAAGATAAAAGAAAGGCTAATAATTAGAAAAAGGATAAATGGGGATAAGATGATTCCTCTTGGAATGAAGGGAACTAAAAAAGTTAAAGATATCTTTATAGATCTAAAGATACCTATTGAGAAAAGAGATGAGATTCCTGTTTTATGTTTTGATAATGAAATAGCTTGGTTAGTAGGATATAAGGTTTCCGAAAGTTTTAAAATTACTAAGGAAACTAAAAGTATTATAAAAATAACATTTGCTAGAAAGGAATAAAATATGATAAAAGACATAAAAGAGGTATTACTTACTGAGGAACAAATTTTACAAAGAATAAAGGAAATAGGAAAAGCTATTAGTAATGATTATGAAGGTAAAGAATTGCTAATAGTAGGTATTTTAAAAGGGTCAGTTATATTTGCTTCTGATCTTATTAAAAATATTAACATACCTTGTGAAATAGACTTTATGGCTGTATCTAGTTATGGAAGATCTACTGAGACATCAGGGATAGTTAGAATCTTAAAAGATTTAGATTATGGTATTGAAGGAAAACACATAATAATAGTAGAAGATATAATAGATAGTGGAGTAACTTTAGATTACTTATTAAAATACTTAAATGCTAGAAAGGCAAGTAGTATAGAAATAGTTACATTACTAACTAAGCCATCTAGAAGAATGGTAGATATAAATGTAAAATATTGTGGTTTTGAAGTACCAGATGAATTCTTAGTAGGTTATGGATTAGATTATGCTGAAAAATATAGAAATTTACCATATGTGGGAGTATTAAAAGAAGAAGTATATAGAAAATAATATTAAATATAGTGTAATAGTGCAATAAAATAAAAAACTAGATGAAAGGGGGGCCTTGAATGAAAAAATATTCAAGTGCAACAGTATGGATATTTGTAATTTTGATATTATTCTTTTCTGCAACGTTTTTATGGAATAGTGGAAAAATGGCAGATGAGATATCATACAGTGATTTTCAACAAAAATGGGTAGGAAATGAAATAGAAAGCATTGTGGTTCAACCTGATAAAATGCTTATATCAGGTACAACAAGAGACAACAAACAATTCAATACATATGCTCCAGAAGAAATGGTGCAAATGTTAATGTCTCAAAGCCCAAAGGATGATGTGAAGGTAGATTTTAAGCAACCATCAAATAGTAGTCTTTGGATAAGCATAATTCCGACACTGATGATTTTAGTGCTAGTGTTTGTATTCTTCTTTATGATGACTCAGCAATCCCAAGGTGGAGGCAGTGGAAGAGGCGTTATGAACTTTGGAAAAAGTAGAGCTAAAATAATGCCACCTGATGCTAAAAGAGTAACCTTTGACGATGTTGCTGGAGCAGATGAAGAAAAACAAGAGTTAGAAGAGATAGTAGATTTCTTGAAGCAACCATCTAAATATACTCAAATGGGAGCTAGAATACCTAAAGGGGTATTATTAGTTGGACCTCCAGGGACAGGTAAAACATTACTTGCAAAAGCTATAGCAGGAGAAGCAGGGGTGCCGTTCTATAGTATATCAGGTTCTGATTTCGTTGAAATGTTCGTTGGGGTAGGAGCATCAAGAGTTAGAGATTTATTTGAACAAGCTAAAAAGAGTGCACCATCACTAGTGTTTATAGATGAAATAGATGCAGTTGGTAGACAAAGAGGTGCAGGTCTTGGTGGTGGACACGATGAAAGAGAGCAAACTTTAAATCAATTATTAGTTGAAATGGATGGTTTTGGTGCAAATGAAGGAATCATAATGATTGCTGCAACAAACAGACCAGATATTCTTGACCCAGCTTTGTTAAGACCTGGTAGATTCGATAGACAAATAGTTGTTGGAGCTCCAGATGTTAAGGGAAGAGAAGAAATATTAAAGGTTCATACTAAGAAGAAGCCTTTAGCAGAAGATGTAGACTTAAAAGTATTAGCTAAGAGAACTCCAGGATTTAGTGGAGCTGATATAGAAAACTTAGCTAATGAAGCAGCCTTATTAGCAGTTAGAAGAAGTGAAAAATTAATAGGAATGTTAGAATTTGAAGAAGCTATTACTAGAGTAATTGCTGGACCTGAAAAGAAGAGTAGAGTAATGAGTGAGCATGATAAGAAGCTTACAGCTTATCATGAAGCAGGGCATGCTGTAGTTATGAATCTTCTGGAACATGCAGATCCTGTTCACGAAATAAGTATAATACCAAGAGGTATGGCTGGTGGGTACACTATGCATTTACCAAATGAAGATAGATCATATACTTCAAAAGCAAAATTAAAGGATGATATGGTTGGATTATTAGGTGGAAGATTGGCTGAAAAACTTATTCTTTCAGATATTTCTACAGGAGCTAAGAATGATATAGATAGAGTAAGTGCTATTGCTAGAGCTATGGTAATGGAATATGGTATGAGTGAAAAGCTTGGAACAATTTCATATAGTTCAGACAATAATGAAGTGTTCTTAGGAAAAAATCTAGGCCATGGAAGAAACTTTAGTGAAGAAGTCGGTTCTGAAATAGATAAGGAAGTAAAGAGATTTGTAGATGAAGCTTATAATAGAGCTGAAACGTTGTTAAGCGAAAATATTAACAAACTTCATGCAGTAGCAGCTGTTTTACTAGAAAAAGAAAAAATTGATGGTGAAGAGTTCATAAGAATATTTAATGAAAATTAAAGTATATTAAGGGATAGTATTATTGCTATCCCTTTTATTTTTATTAAAAATATAAAGTATAAAACAAATAAAGCGAATTATAATTATAAGAATTTATGCAATGTTCGAAAATGTATTTTGTTATTAAAGATTGAATGATATAATTTATGTAAATAATAATAATTAATAAAATAATAGTAAAAGTTAGGGGTGTTTTGATATGAAAAGTGATATACAAATAGCTCAAGAAGCTAAAATGGAACATATAAATAAAATTGCTGCAAAATTAGGCTTAAATGAAGATGACATTGAACAATATGGGAAATATAAATGTAAGTTATCATTAGATATATTTGATAAAAAGAAATCAGAGAAAGATGGCAAGTTAGTATTAGTAACAGCTATAAATCCAACTCCTGCAGGTGAGGGGAAATCTACAGTTACAGTTGGATTAGGGCAAGCACTTTGTAGAATGGGGAAAAATGCTGTTATTGCATTAAGAGAACCATCTCTAGGACCTGTATTCGGAATAAAAGGAGGTGCAGCTGGAGGTGGATATGCTCAAGTAGTTCCTATGGAAGATATAAATCTACATTTTACAGGAGACATGCATGCTATAACTAGTGCTAATAATTTATTAGCAGCGGCGATAGATAATCATATACATCAAGGAAATGCTTTAAGAATCGATTCAAGAAGAATAGTATTCAAAAGAGTAATAGATATGAATGATAGGGCGTTAAGAAATATAGTTGTTGGACTCGGAGGAAAATTAAATGGCTTCTTGAGGGAAGATGGCTTCATGATTACTGTAGCTTCAGAAATTATGGCAATACTTTGTTTATCAAATAGTTTATCAGATCTTAAGGAGAGAATGGGTAATATATTAATTGCATATGATTTAGATGGTAATCCAGTATATGCAAGACAATTAGATATTCAAGGTGCAATGGCTCTATTAATGAAGGATGCTATAAAGCCAAATTTAGTCCAAACATTAGAAAATACTCCTGCAATAATTCATGGGGGTCCATTTGCAAATATAGCACATGGTTGCAACTCCATAATAGCGACTAAAATGGCTTTAAAGTTAGGCGATATAGTAGTAACTGAAGCAGGGTTTGGAGCTGATTTAGGCGCAGAAAAATTCTTGGATATAAAATGTAGATATGGAGAATTAGAGCCTAACTGTGTTGTTATAGTAGCAACAGTAAGAGCATTAAAAAATCATGGTGGAGTTTCAAAAGATATGTTAAGCACTCCGAACGTAGAAGCTTTGGCTAAAGGTATAGGTAATTTAGAAAAGCAAATTGAAAATATTAAGAAATACAATGTTCCAGTAGTAGTTGCTATAAATAAATTTGTAACTGATAGTGAAGAAGAAGTTAATTTTATTAAGGAATATTGTGATAAATTAGATGTTAAAGTCGCTTTATCTGATGTGTGGGCGAAAGGTGGAGAAGGTGGAATTGAATTAGGCGAGGCTGTTTGTAATATACTTGAAAATGAGAGATCTAATTTCAATCCAATTTATGAAGTAGAGTCTAGTATTGAAGATAAAATAAACACCATAGCTAAAGAAATATATGGTGCTAATGGGGTAGCATTTACAGCCAATGCTAAAAAACAAATTGAGGAAATTGAAAGGTTTGGATTAGATAAATTACCTATTTGTATGGCAAAAACACAATATTCTTTATCAGATAATCCAAATTTAAAAGGAAGACCAGAAAATTTTGAGATAACTGTTAAAGAAGTTAGAGTTTCTAATGGAGCAGGTTTTATTGTTGTGTTAAATGGTGATATTATGACTATGCCAGGCCTTCCTAAAGTACCAGCCGCTAATAAGATGGATATACTAGATAATGGTGAAATAGTAGGATTATTTTAATATATAGAATTTACAACACTTGACAAATAGACTATAATTGTTAAAATTAAATTGTTAAAATTGTTGAGGTTATATTTTTTTAATAAGGCAGCTTTTAAAGCTGCTTTTAATTGTATTAAGGTGGTGCTTGTATGATACTAGTAGTTGACGTTGGCAATACTAATATAGTTTTGGGATTATATAAAGGTTCAAATAATATTGCAAGTTGGAGAATTTCGACAGATTCAAAGAAAACATCGGATGAGTATTCTATTCAAGTTATGCAACTTTTTCAACAAAGTGGATTAAACTCTAAGGAAGTAGAAGGAATAATAATATCTTCAGTTGTCCCTAATATAATGCATTCTTTAGAGAATATGATAAGAAAGAGCTTTGAAATAAATCCTATAATAGTGGGTCCAGGAGTTAAGACTGGAATTAATATAAAATATGATAACCCTAAAGAGGTAGGAGCAGATAGAATCGTTAATGCTGTTGCTGCACATGATAAATATAAAAGAGATCTAATAATAATAGATTTTGGTACAGCGACTACATTTTGTTCATTAACTAAGGATGCAAATTATTTAGGTGGATGTATAACTCCAGGTATAAAAATAGCTTCAGATGCTTTATTTGATAGAGCGGCTAAGCTTCCAAGAGTAGAACTTGAGACACCAAAAAATATTATATGTAAGAATACTATAACTAGTATGCAAGCTGGGATAATATATGGTTATATAGGTCAAGTAGAATATATAGTTACAAAAATGAAAAATGAAATGAAGGATCTTGGTTCAGATGAACCTTTTGTTGTAGCAACAGGTGGATTAGCAAATTTGATTGCTAAAGAAACAAATGTTATAGATAAGGTTGATTCTAGTTTAACATTAGAGGGATTAAGAATAATATACGAAAAAAATAAGGAGTAGTATAATATGAAAATTGGTAATCTAGAATTTAGTAATAATGTTTTTCTAGCACCTATGGCAGGAGTAACAGATATATCATTTAGAGGGTTATGTAAAGAAATGGGATGTGGCTTAGTTTATACTGAGATGGTAAGCGCTAAGGCTCTATATTATGGAAATGAAAATACTAAATCACTTCTTAGAATAGCAGATGAAGAAGCTCCTGTAGCAATTCAGATATTTGGGAATAATCCTAAAATAATGGCTGAAGTTGTACAAAGAAATTTCAACGAAAGACAGGATATTTGTTTAATTGATATAAATATGGGGTGCCCCGTAAATAAGATAACTAAAAATGGAGAAGGATCAGCTCTTTTAAAGCATCCAGAATTAGCAGCCAATATTGTAAGAGAAATAAAGAAGGTTTCTACAAAGCCAGTTACAGTTAAGTTTAGAAAGGGTTTTGATGAAGGAAGCATAAATGCTGTTGAATTTGCAAAGATTATTGAAGATGCTGGAGTTGATGCTTTAGCGATACATGGAAGAACTAAAGAACAAATGTATGAAGGTAAGGCGGATTGGGATATAATAGGAAAGGTAAAAGAAGCTGTATCTGTACCTGTTATAGGAAATGGAGATGTTTTTACTCCAGAAGATGCCTTAGAGCTTAAGAATAAGACTAATTGTGATGGAATAATGGTCGCAAGAGGCAGTATGGGTAATCCTTGGATATTTAAACAAATTGAAAATAAATTAAATGGATTAGAACAAGAAGTAATAACTTATTCAGATAAGATTAATATGTGCTTAAGACATTATGAGTTAGCAATTAAATATGATGGCGAAAGAAAAGCAGTAAGAGAAATGAGAAAACATGCTTCTTGGTATTTAAAAGGAATGCCAAAAAGTAATGAAATAAGAACAATAATAAATTCATTAGAAGAGAGTGCTGCTGTAATTGAAGTATTAAATAATTATAGAGATGAATTAGTAAAATTTTAAAATAAATAAATATTATTAATTTGAATATAAAAAGCTTTTATGAATAAATATATTAAAAACAAGAATAATATATATCTGTTGACTAATAAAATAATATTCTTACTAGTATAAGACTTATATTATAGATTGGTTGACATATAATATTAGCTGATTTATAATGTTTTAAATGATTTTGACAATATAAAATTTATTGTTAGTTTTTTGAATAAAGTAGAGATTGAAGGGGAGAAAATCATGAGTGAGACTAAAAAATTCGTAATGACATACGAAGGTGTAAGAAAATTAGAGGACGAATTAGAATTTTTAAAGACTGTAAAAAGAAAAGAAATAACAGAAAAAATAAAAGTGGCATTAGGTTATGGAGATTTAAGCGAGAACTCAGAGTATGATGAAGCTAAAAATGAACAAGCATTCACTGAGGGAAGAATTATACAATTAGAAAACATGCTTAAAAATGCTGTAGTTGTTGATGAATCGGAAATTCCTACAGATAAAGTAGCCGTTGGAACTATAGTAAAGGTTAAAGATTACGAATTTGATGAAGAAGTTGAATATTCATTAGTTGGTTCAGCTGAAGCAGATCCAATGAATTTTAAAATATCAAATGAGTCACCAGTTGGAGCAGCACTATTAGGTAAAAAGGTTGGAGAATTAGTAGAGGTTTTAGTACCAGGAGGAACAAACAAGTTCGAGATTTTAGGAATAAGAAGAGAGTAACGGAGGGATATCAATGTCAACTGAGGAAATGAATATACAAGAATTAGAATCTCAGTTTAATGAACAAGAGGCTTTAAGAAGAGAAAAGTTATTAGAGTTACAAAAGGAAGGAAAAGATCCTTTTGATGTGTACAAAGTTGAAAGAACTCATATATCAGAAGAAGTTAAGTCAAACTATGACACTTTAGAAGGTAGTATTGTAACTGTAGCTGGAAGAATCATGTCTAAAAGAGGTCAAGGTAAAGTTGTATTCTCAGATATCCATGATAGAGATGGAAAGATTCAACTATTTATAAAAATAGATGAAGTTGGAGAAGAAGCTTTAAAATCATATAAAACTTATGATCTTGGAGATTGGGTATCAGCAACAGGTGAAGTTTTTAAAACTAAAACAGGAGAAGTTTCTGTAAAAGTTAAGAGCTTTGAATTGATTTGTAAGTCATTAAAACCATTACCAGAAAAATGGCATGGTTTAAAGGACCCAGATTTAAGATATAGACAAAGAGAAGTAGATATGATATCTAATCCAGAAGTTAAGCAAAACTTTATAAAAAGAGCTGCTATACTAAAAGGAATTAGAGAGTTTTTAGATAATAAAGGATTCATAGAAGTAGAAACACCTATGCTTTCACCAATAGCAGGTGGAGCTTCAGCTAGACCTTTTATAACTCACCATAATACTTTAGATATAGATATGTACCTAAGAATAGCTCCAGAGTTATACTTAAAGAGAGCTATAGTTGCAGGTCTAGAAAAAGTTTATGATATGGGAAGAACTTTTAGAAATGAAGGAATGTCAGTAAGACATAATCCTGAATTTACTATGATAGAATTATATCAAGCTTTTGCTGATTATAATGATATGATGGAAATTACTGAAAATATGGTTGCTTATGTATGTGAAAAAGTAAATGGAAGTACTAAAGTTATGTATCAAGGTACTGAAATAGATTTCGCACCACCTTGGAGAAGAATAACAATGGTAGATGCAGTAAAAGAACATACAGGAATTGATTTTAATACAATAGCAACTAATGAAGAAGCTCAAGCTATTGCTAAAGAAAAGCATTTAGAATTTAAAAAGAATTTATCTCACGTTACAAAAGGTGAAGTTTTAAACTCTTTATATGAAGAATATTGTGAACAACATATGATTCAACCAACATTTATCTGTGATTACCCAGTGGAAATATCACCTCTTACAAAGAAAAAGAGAGGAAATGATATGTTTACTGAGAGATTTGAAGGTTTTGTATTCGGCAGAGAAATATGTAATGCATATTCAGAATTAAATGATCCAATAGTTCAAAGAGAAAGATTTAATCAACAAGAAAAAGAAAGAGAACTTGGTGATGATGAAGCTTATATGATAGATGAAGAATTTATGAGCGCATTAGAAACTGGTATGCCTCCAACAGGTGGTTTAGGTATCGGTATTGATAGACTTATAATGTTCTTAACTGATTCAGCATCTATAAGAGATATTATCATGTTCCCAACTATGAAACCAGTTAAATAGAGTATAATTTAGGAGCTGTTTTAAACAGCTCCTTTTTTATATATTTTCATTATTAAATATATAATATCTTTCATAGTAATATAAAATATTATAATATTTCTTTAGGCTAGTAAAATAGGAGATTTCCTAAAAAAATATAGTGAATTAAAAATTAATAAGAAAATTTTTAATAAAAAACACTTGCAATATTAATAAAACTTGATATAATAACAAATGTAGCAAATAATCCGCGATAGCTCAACGGTGGAGCACTCGGCTGTTAACCGATAGGTTGGAGGTTCGAATCCTCTTCGCGGAGCCATTTTAATTTTAAAATTATTTATAGTATTCCGTGGTAGCTCAATGGTGGAGCACTCGGCTGTTAACCGATAGGTTGGAGGTTCGAATCCTCTCCACGGAGCCATTTTAATTTTAAAATTATTTATAAAATATTCCGTGGTAGCTCAATGGTGGAGCACTCGGCTGTTAACCGATAGGTTGGAGGTTCGAATCCTCTCCACGGAGCCATTTTAATTTTAAAATTATTTATAAAATATTCCGTGGTAGCTCAATGGTGGAGCACTCGGCTGTTAACCGATAGGTTGGAGGTTCGAATCCTCTCCACGGAGCCATTTTATAAAAGAGTTTTATAAGAGTAGATAAAGTATCTATTGTTATAAAACTCTTTTTTTATTCAGGAAATTATAAATGATTTTTATATTTCTTTCTTTCAGTGTAGAAGGAGATATATACCATATGGCGGTGGCTCGGAGTTTGAGGCAAAACGAGGAATATGATATCTATCTTCTCTTTTTTCTTGACATATAAAAGCCTTTTGGTAAAATGGATATATAATTTAATAAATACAGAGAGAAAGAGGAGTAAGCTTAAAGTTTATTTAAGAGAGACGGTGGATGGTGAAAATCGTTATAAGCATAAGTTGAAAGGCGCTTTTGAGTATTAATATGTTGAAAGTTGGGCTAGAGCCAAGAAGGGTGGAACCGCGGAATATAAATTTCGTCCCTTTAGGTTTAAGGCCTTTTTTATTTATGAAAAAATTGGAGGTATTAAAATGGCAGTAGAAAAAACTATGGAAAAGATCGTTGCTCTTTGTAAAAGTAGAGGATTTGTATTTCCTGGCTCTGAAATCTATGGAGGATTAGCGAATTCTTGGGATTATGGTCCTCTAGGAGTAGAATTTAAAAACAATGTAAAAAAAGCTTGGTGGAAAAAATTCGTTCAAGAAAGTCCTTATAATGTAGGAGTAGATTGTGCTATATTAATGAATCCAGAAGTTTGGGTAGCGTCAGGACACGTTGGAGGCTTCTCAGATCCTTTAATGGATTGTAAAGAATGTAAGGCTAGATTTAGAGCTGATAAATTAGTTGAAGATTATATGACTGAAAATGGAGCAGAAGTTGCGAGTGCAGATGGATGGACTAATGAGCAGTTAAAAGAATATATAGAAAATAATAAAATTGTATGTCCTAAGTGTGGAAAATTAAATTATACTGATATAAGAAAGTTCAATTTAATGTTCAAAACTTTCCAAGGTATTACAGAAGATTCAGCTAGCACAATATATTTAAGACCAGAAACTGCACAAGGTATATTTGTTAACTTTAAATCTGTTCAAAGAACTTCAAGAAAGAAAGTACCTTTTGGTATTGCTCAAATTGGAAAGTCTTTCAGAAATGAAATAACTCCAGGAAACTTTACTTTTAGAACCAGAGAGTTTGAACAAATGGAACTAGAATTCTTCTGTAAGCCAGGAACAGATTTAGAATGGTTTAAATACTGGAAGGATTATTGCTTTAATTTCTTATTAAATTTAGGAGTTGATGAAGCGAACTTAAGAATGAGAGATCATGGCGAAGAAGAGTTATCATTCTATTCTAATGCTACATCAGATATAGAATATTTATTCCCGTTTGGATGGGGTGAATTATGGGGAATAGCTGATAGAACAGATTATGACCTTAATAAGCACCAAGAACATTCAGGTCAAGATATGAGCTATCTAGATCCAACTACAAATGAAAAATATGTTCCTTATGTAATTGAGCCATCTTTAGGTGCTGATAGAGTTGCTTTAGCGTTCTTAGTTGACGCATATGATGAAGAAGAGTTAGAAGGTGGAGATGTTAGAACGGTTATGCACTTACATCCAGCATTAGCACCATACAAAGCGGCAATCTTACCACTTTCAAAGAAACTTTCAGAAAAAGCTTTAGAGGTTTATGGAGATTTAAGTAAGAAATTTAACTTAGAATACGATGAGACAGGAAGTATTGGTAAGAGATATAGAAGACAAGATGAAATAGGAACTCCTTTCTGTATAACTATAGACTTTGATACTTTAGAAGATGAAGCAGTAACTATTAGAAATAGAGATACTATGCAACAAGAAAGAATTAAGATATCTGAATTAGAAGCTTATATTGAAAAGAGCTTAGAGTTTTAATTATAAAAAGGGGCTGTCTAAAACAGCTCCTTTTTGTATTTAGTAAGTTAAGGTGTTATAATTATAGAAGATTAGGACAGACTTAATAAATATATAGTAGCTATGTATGAGAGTATTTAAATATTAGCAAATTCATAATATAGAAATATAATATTTTTATATAGATATGGTTGGAGGAAGAGTATGAAAAAGCCATTTGAAGAATTTAAAGAATATATAAGGGGGAAGAAGGTAGCCGTTGTAGGAATAGGTGTTAGCAATATACCTCTTATTAGATTTTTAGTCAAGCTTGGGGCGAAAGTAACAGCTTTTGATAAGAAAAGTAGAGAAGAGTTAGGAAATATAGCTGATGAATTTCATAATCTATCAGTGAAGTTAGAACTAGGAGATGGATATTTAGATAGACTTACCGGATTTGAGGTTGTCTTTAAAACTCCTTCTATGAGAATAGATTGCGAAGCTTTAGTTAGAGTAAAAGAAGAGGGCGCATATATTACTTCAGAGATGGAGGAATTTGTGAGGTACTGCAAAGGTAAGATATTTGGAATAACAGGTAGTGATGGAAAAACAACTACGACAACTATTGTATCAAAATTACTTATTGAAGCTGGATACAAGACTTGGGTTGGTGGAAATATAGGAACTCCATTATTCTCTAATATTGAAGAAATAACATCAGAAGATAAGGTAGTATTAGAATTGTCTAGTTTTCAACTTATGACTATGGATACTCATATAGATGTAGCTGTTGTAACAAATCTAGCTCCAAATCATTTAGATATGCATAGGGATATGGAAGAGTATATAAATGCAAAGAAAAATATATTCTTATATCAAGATAAAGCGGGAATTTTAATATTAAATAGAGAAAATGAAATAACTCATAGCTTTATACAAGAAGCTAAAGGGGAAGTAAGAGAATTTAGCTCAAAAAGAAGTCTGGAAAAAGGAGCTTACTTTAAAGATAATATATTGTACCTTGATGGAGAAGCGGTATGTAGTAAAGATGATGTTTTAATCAAGGGAATTCATAATGTAGAAAATTATTTAGCAGCATTTTTAGCTACTAAGGAAGAAGTATCTATAGGTACAATGAGAAAAGTAGCAAAAACTTTTGTTGGAGTAGAGCATAGATGTGAACTAGTGAGAGAGCTTAATGGGGTTAAGTACTATAATGATTCAATCGCATCTAGTCCAACTAGAACTTTAGCAGGTTTATTTGCCTTTGATAGAAAAGTAATATTAATTGCTGGAGGATATGATAAACATATACCTTTTGAACCTTTAGCTGAAGATGGATATCCATATATAAAAGAGTTGATTTTATTAGGAGCTACAAAGGATTTGATAAAAGAAGCTTTTGATAAGCTAAGAGAAGAAAAGGGGATAAATGTTCCTATAATAAAAGTAAATACATTAGAGGAAGCTGTACTTAAGGCTAAGGAAATAGCTAAAGATGGAGATATAGTTACTTTATCACCAGCTTGTGCATCTTTTGATATGTTCCCTAACTTTTCAGTAAGAGGAAATAAGTATAAAGAAATAGTTAAAAGTTTAGAGATGTAAATAAAAGCTGTATTAAAATAGATGATAATATTTATTAGATATTTTAATACAGCTTATTTTTAATTGTATTTTACTATTTTAATGCTATCTAAGCTAGAAGCAGCTTCTATAAAAATGCCTTTTTCAGTTAAATAGTACTCATTTACAAAGTACGGAAATATTTCAGTGGATTCAAATTCGGTATTTTCGTTACTTGATTTTAAAAGGTAGAGTGAATTAGGGTTTGAATTATTAATAAAATATATATTGCTCTTATATTCTTGTAAATTAGATACGCTTGTACTTAAGATTTTCTTTGTTTCGTAAGTAGAGGTATCAAGTGAGTATAGATAGCTATTATCATTTAAATTTGAAAATAATATTTTATTATTGTTAATAACGAAACTATCTACTTGAGAATCTATTATTTTGAAATTATTATTACCATCTATAGTTAAACAATATAATTTAGAGTTATCACTTAAGTTTTTATAAAAGATTAAATTATTATTAAGTACAAGGGTCGAGCTTTTGGAACTTGATAATAGTCTAGTTTCCTTATCTTTAATTGAATAGCAATAAATTTTATTATCCTTTGAACTTATGTAATACAATTTATCTTCTTGATAAATCATTTCTAAAGGAGAAGCATCATTAATTTTAGTTATGTCTTTCTTCTGATAATCTAATCTATATATTCCGCCATTACTAGAAATAGAGGAAAAATATATATAATTCCCATCTGTTGAAATAGAATTAACATTATAATCAAAAAAATCAATGACTGAATCATCATTAATATTATTAATATTTTTTGAAATATCAGATACGGATAATTTTTCATTGTTTCTAGGGTTAGGGAAAAATAATAAATTTCCTAAGGTGATGTACTTGTTGTTAGAATTATTTTTTTCTAAAAGTACTATTTTAGGTTTAATGTCAGAGCTATTCACATAAGAAGTGGAGATGTTGATTTTATCTTTCTTATCAACAGCATCTTTATTTTTATTAGAGCAACCAACAAAAATAAACAATGAGGCTAGAATTGTAAGAATAAATCTTTTTAGCATAATAATCCTCCTAATATTAAAAAGTAATAATGTATATTATATATGTATTATATTAATTAATATATATTTAGTAAAATAAAATTAAGAAAATATAGAAATTTAAACTAAAATTATAGATTTTTATAGAGAATATCTTGAAAAACTAAATTAACTTTACCAGGCGTATCATTATATAAAATTTAAAGAATAATAAAGAAAAAAAGAGAAATATAAAAATAATATTTAAATTTGAAGTGGTTTTAATGTTGATAAGTAAAAGAATCATGATAATATAAATAGCGTCGTCGGGAACGACGGCAAGATAACAACAAAAAATTGCAACAAAAAATGTTGACAATTGATAAATGAAATGTTATTATAAAAAAGCAAGTCGGAAGACTTAGATCTTTGAAAATTGAACAGAATATAAGTTAAGTATAAAGTAAACCAGCAATTCTTTTAAGTCTTAAGTGAGAATCTAA